>JBOGXG010000218.1:0-3008 GCA_050694195.1 Actinomycetota bacterium
GTATGGCGCTCCGACAACGGGGGCCGAACGTGGAACTTCCTCGGTTCGCTCGACAATCAACAGGGCGGAGGTGACGCCGACATCGCGCCGGATCACAACGGGGTGGTGTGGGGGTCCGGTCTAACCCTCGCGAACACGACCGCGGCGATCAGCGTCGACAAGGGCGACAACTGGAACACGAATCCCGTCGGCTCTCTCTCGGCCGTGGTGGACCGGCAGTGGATCGAGTCGTACAAGGCGGAGAACTTCGCCTTCATGACGACCGGTGAGATAGGAAATGGATCGATCATCCTTAGCCGTCTCGAACGGCTGCCCGGCGATGTGCCGGCCGCGGTGAAGACGATCACCGTCTCCGGCGACGACTCCTACCAATGGCCCGGCGAGATCGCGGTGGACGAGAAGAACGACCTCGTCTACGTCGCCTACAACACCTCGGACGGCAAGAAGGACGACATCGTCGTGGCGCGCACGGACCTCGACCTCGGCAACCCATCGAAGTTCAAGGTGACAACAACGAGGGGAGACAGCTTCGACTCGTTCGTGGGGATCGACGTCGATCGCGCGGGGAACGTGTACACGACGTGGTCTGAACGCAGACCGGCGGGCCGGGATGGCCGGAACGGCTCGACGAACTCCTACGTGGCGGTCAGCAAGAACCAGGGCAAAAGTTGGTCCGAACCCGTGAAGGTGAACCGCTCCCCCAACACCACGACGTTCCCGTGGATCGTGGCCGGATCGAGGGGCCGCGTCGCGGTGGCGTACTACGGGAGCGCCGCACGAGGGCCCAGCCCCGAAGAGGTCACGTTCGAGAACCGCCCGCTCCCGAGATGGAGAGTTTGGGTTGCGTATTCGCTCAACGCCTCCGGCAAGGCACCCAGGTTCAGAGAGGTCGCGGCGCTGTCTCGGGCGTCGTTCCTCCACGAGGGCGACGTATGCACATCTGGTACCGGCTGCGCGGACGGTACGCGAGATCTCCTCGATTTCTTCCAGCTGGACCTCGACGCGTGCGGGAAGATCGTCATCACGTATACCGACAACGCGCGCGATGAGGTGACCACCTCGGGACGAACGTCGAACTCGCCGGAACTCGTCAGCTTCATCGGTCAAAAGGGCGGACCGCGGTTCTACAAGAAACCCTTGAACCCAGACGTTTGCTGAACCGAACGGCCGCGCTTCTCCTCCTCGCGTTCCTCGCTGCATGCACCGGAGACGGCGACGGCACGCCCGGGGCTCCGGTTCCCGCCGGCGACCACGTCCCCGTTTACTTCGTCGAGGGGCATGGACTGATCCCCGAGTTCCGCGAGCTACCCTCCGGTGATCCGGTCGAAGGGCTGCTCCAACTGATCAGCGCCGGTCCTCGCGGTGCCGGACGTACCTCATTCGTCTCCGAGGATGTATCCGTCCTGGACACCGGAGAGCGAGAGGCCGACGAGTCGGTCTCGATCCAGCTCAACGACGCCTTCTGGTCGCTCCCGGAGGGGGAACGGTTCGCGGCAGCAGCACAGATCGTGTACACGGTCGCGACCCTCGAGGAGGGAAAGAGGGTCCTGCTCATGAACGGGACCGTGCCCGGTCGTATCACCGACGGGAACGGTGAGCGCGTCGCGCAGCCTCTGACCCGGGAGTCTCTCGATGAGCTGGAGCCGTGGATCCAGCTGTCTCAACCGGTGGCCGGCGCCGTCGTCGGTTCCACGATCCCCGTGCAGGCGCGGCTCCGCGGGCAGGACGCCACCGCGGTACTCGTCCAGGACGATGACCTGTTGGCGAGGGGGCGACTCGACGGCGGCGCGGTGCTCCTCGAGGTCGGCGACGCCGAGCCGGGCCCTGTCGAGTTGGTCGTCGAGCTCACCGTCGACGGGGCTCGCCACACCGTCCGGCTGCCGCTCGTCCTCTCCGGCTGATCCCGATCGCGGGACCTCGCGCCCACCCGTTCGGGCTGTTAGCGACGAGAGCTGGCCCTCACGTCGTCGACGAAATTCAGGAGCAGTTGGGGGCCGCGCTCGGTGAGCACCGACTCGGGATGGAACTGCACCCCCTCGACGGGAAGGGACTCATGACGAACGCCCATCACGATCCCGTCCTCGCTGCGCGCGGTGATGCCGAGATCGTCCGGCCACGGTTCCTCCAACACGGCCAACGAGTGGTAACGGGTCGCGGTGAACGGAGACGGCAGACCGCGGAAGACGCCGGCCCCCTCGTGCGTGATCTGAGAGGTCTTCCCGTGCACCGGCCCCACCGCGGCGCGGGCGATACTGCCCCCGAAGGCCGCGCCGATGCACTGGTGGCCCAGGCAGACGCCGAGGATCGGCACCTCGTGGGAGAACGATCTGATCGCGTCGACCGACACTCCCGCATCGCTCGGGTCTCCAGGCCCGGGCGAGATGACGACACCATCGGGCTCGAGAGCCTTCAGGTCGGCCATCGTTGCATCGCTGCGTACGACGATGGGCTCGGTCTCGAGCGACCCGAAGGCCTGCGCGAGGTTGTACACGAACGAGTCGAAGTTATCGACCAATAGCAGTCTCACCGTCATGGCGGAAGTCTAGAAGTTACTCGGGAGGAGTTCTTCGGAGAGGCTGATCATTATGAGAGCCGTCCCGATCGCGACCGCCGCCCAGATCGCGAACTCGCCGAGCCGGGACTTCCAGGAACGCTTCATGCGGGCCTCGCTTCCGATAAGCGTGCGTACACAACGAGTCGTTCGCTCGCGGAGAATCTAGGGTTGCACGTCGTCAGCACGAGTTCCGCTTCGTCGTCCACCGAAACGACGACCGTCGGGGTGTCGGGCTGAACTATCTCCTTCTTGTAGACCGTGTACACATAGTTCCCCCACAGGGTCTCGACGTTGATCACGTCCCCGTTCTCGACCTTGTCGAGTCCCCAGAACGGGGCGCCGTATGTCGTGCGGTGCCCGGAGACGATCACGCGGCCGTCCTCGCCGGGGAAGACCTCTTCGAAATCGGTGCACAGTGGTTTCTGGAACTCGGGCCGGCAGGACGGGTAGTGAC
>JBOGXG010000219.1:0-15646 GCA_050694195.1 Actinomycetota bacterium
CTGTGAGATAGCCGAGGGTGCCCATGTTCACGCCGAGGAGCAACGCGTCGGCCTCGTGCGCGGCATGGGCGGCCCGCAGCATCGTTCCGTCTCCGCCGACCGAGACGACGAGGTCGGAAGCCTCGTCGGTGATCTCGGTTCCGAGGGATCCCAGATGCTCCTCGATCTTGCCCGCGAGCCGCATGGCCTCGGGCTTCCCCGAGTGAACCACGAGGGTCACCTTGTTGATCTTCATGAACCTGCTTCCTCCACGGCTCGCACGATACTG
Organism: Actinomycetota bacterium; assembly: GCA_050694195.1. GTDB lineage: Bacteria > Actinomycetota > CADDZG01 > CADDZG01 > WHSQ01 > JBOGXG01. The sequence continues at coordinate 269 of JBOGXG010000219.1, forward strand.
GCTGGGTCGGACGAAGCGCCTCGTTCGAGCAGCACGAAGAACTCTCGGTTCCCCGCAGGGCCGGGGAGTCCCGACGCGGCGGCGTCCACGAGCCCCCACCCCTCCGCTTCGGCGGTCTCCACGACGCCGCGGACGGCTCCCGTCCATAAGCCGGGGTCTCTGACGACACCGCCCTTACCGACGTGTGCGCGGCCCACCTCGAACTGAGGTTTCACCATCAGAAGCATCCTCCCGTCGGGCCGGATCAGGCGAGCCAGGACCGGAACCACCAGCCGGAGAGAGATGAACGAGAGATCGGCGACCGTCGCGTCCGGTGCCCAGGGCAGCCGATCGGCCGTCAACGAGCGGACGTTCGTCCGCTCCAGCACCGTCACCCGGGGATCGTTCCGGAGCCTCCAGTCGAGCTGCCCGTAACCGACGTCGACTGCGACTACCCCTGCGGCCCCGCCCTGCAGGAGTCGATCGGTGAATCCGCCCGTGGATGCGCCGGCATCGAGCCATCGGAGCCCGTCCACCGGAACCGCCAGTTGCTTCAGCGCACCGTCGAGTTTCTCTCCGCCGCGCGAGACGAAGCGGTCGGGTTCCTCGATCGTGATCGCCACGTCCGCAGCTACCAGGGTCGCCGGCTGTGGATCGGGAGCGCCCCCCACGACGACGCCACCTCGTTCTATGAGCCTACGAGCCTCACTTCGGCTGGACGCGAGTCCCCGCCGGACGAGCTCAGAGTCGAGCCGAGCCCTCTTGATGCAGATCCCCTTCGAGCTGGAGCTCCAGGCTCCGGTAGAGCTCCTCGAGCACCGCTAGGCGGGTTTCGTCGTCGGCTGCTCGGCCCTTCGAGAGCTCTTCCTGCACCGACACCTCAAGATCGCGGCTGAGTTCCTTGTTCTCGAACACGGCGCTATTTAACCCTCCCCGCTCTCCGGTGGCTGGGTTTTAGCTGCGCCTCCACCCGAGCCCCTTCCCGACGAAACACCCGACGACTTCGCTGCAGTGGTCCTCGTCCCCTTCGTAGCCGCGCTGGTTTTCTTCGCGCTCGTCTTTTTTCGACTCTTCGTGGTGGCCTTCTTCGCGTCCTCGAGTCGCCCGACGCGGCGCTCCAACCTCTCGAGATCGCGCTTCGTGGCCACGCCCAATCCTTCGATCTGGTTCTTCAGTTCCGAGCGTACGAACCTCGTCAGTTCGCGTCGGTTCTCACTGCTGCGTTTCAACAACTCTTTCACGAGACCGGAGGTTTGGTCGCGTCCGACGTCACCGGACTTCACCAGGTCCCTCACGATCTGCTCCGCGCGCTGACGCGTGAGATCGACAAGCCCGGACGTCACCAAAGCAACCCGCCGCAACTCGTCTAGCACGTCTGCCTCCTCCTCCGCCGGTCCGTGGAAGGCCCAACCTATACTCAGGCCGTGGTGTCTCTCATCCCCATATCGGACGCGAATCCGACCAAACGCGTCCCTTTCATCACCCTGGCCCTGATAGCGCTGAACATCGTGGCCTTCTTCATGACTCCCGGTCTGGGACAGAACGATGCGTCGACCGTTTACTTCATAGAAGAAGCTCCACTGCCTTGTCAGCTAGAGGATTCCTGCCCCACCGGTCCGCTGGGCACCTTCGAGGGAGAGACGGTACGGATCCCCGAGCGAACCACGACGTCCTTCTTATGGTCGGTGGTTCTGGGAACGTTCCTTCACGCCGGCTGGCTCCATATCGCAGGCAACATGCTGTTCCTTTGGGTGTTCGGGAACAACGTCGAGGACTACCTCGGCCACGTCAAATACCTTCTCTTCTATCTCGCCGGTGGCCTCGTCGCTTCGTTCGCGCACATCCTCACGCACATGGACGACGCTATCCCGATAGTCGGTGCGTCCGGAGCCGTCGCGGCGGTGATGGGCGCGTACCTCCTCCTCTTCCCGCGCGCCAGGGTGAAGGTCCTGGTGCCGATCTTCATCCTGTGGACGATCATCGAGCTTCAGGCGCTCGCCGTCCTCGGGCTGTGGTTCGTCTATCAATTCATCATCGCCGCGCAGGAAGCCTCCGGAGCCACGTCCGTCGCGTGGATGGCGCATGTCGGCGGCTTCGTCTTCGGAGTCCTGCTCGTCTTCGTGCTGGGTGGACGACCCCACAAACCGCAGCCCGCGTGGCAGCCCGGATGGCGCTACTGATAGAGGTCCGCTAGTCGGTCGATCACCACGTCGGGAACCGGACGGACGGAATCAAGCGCGTCCCGCGAGGTGACTCCGGAGAGCACCAGGATCGTCGTCCATCCCATGACGTCTCCACCCGCGAGATCGGTGTCGGGACGATCGCCGACCACTGCGATCCGGTCGTGTCCCCGGAGACGCCGGGCCGCGGCGTCCATCATCGGACGGTTCGGCTTGCCCATCACCTCGGCCCGGACACCACTCGCGGTCTCGATGGAGGCCAGCACGGCCCCGGCCCCCGGCCACAGCCCGTCCGGGGCGGGGAAACTGGCGTCGTCATTGGTCGCGATCAACGCCGCTCCGGCGCGCAGAGCGAGCGCGGCTTCTCTCATCCGGGCGTAGGTGAAGTCTGGGTCCCACCCGACCACGACGACCTCCGACTCCCGGCCCTTGTCGTCGGGGACGATCTCCAACCCGGCTTCATCCACCGCGGCTCTCACCCCCTCGCCCCCGACGACGAAGACGGTTCGGCCCGCCCAGCCGCGCTCGTGGAGGACCTCGCCGGTAACGACCGCGGAGGTGAGGATATCCGGCGGCTCGACCGGGATCCCTAACCTCTCCAACTTCACGATGTACTGCTGCACGGTGGAACGCGAATTGTTGGTGAAGAAGAGGATCCGGGTCCCCGAATCTCGCATGCGTTCCACCGCGTGGACGGAACCAGGGATCGGTTCATCCCCGCGATAGATCACTCCGTCCATGTCGCAGACGAGCGCGTCGAACCCCAACCCGGCCATGTCGAGGAAGAGTACCGTTGAGTGAACACACGCCCGGCCGGGGGCCCTCGTGCGCTCGTCGCTTATCATCCGCGCTCATGCCGGAACTACGACCTTTCAATGGCTTCAGATACTCCCCCGGCGTCAGCCTGAAGGACGTCGTCTGCCCGCCGTACGACATCATCTCGACCGAGGAACAGCAAAGGCTGCACGAACGCGACCCGCACAACGCCGTCCGGCTCGAGCTGGCTCAGGTCAAAGGCGGCATCGACGACCGGTACACCGAAGCCCGCCGAACCTTCGAACTCTGGAGCCGCGAAGGGACACTCGTTCAGGATGCCGACCCGTCCCTCTACGTTTATCGACAGGACTTCGCTACGGACGACGGAACGAGGAGGCGCGTCGCCGGCGTTACCGGCGCGCTGGTGCTCGAGGAGTTCGGGGACGACTCGGGTGTCCTGCCTCACGAACGAACGATGCCGGGTCCCATAGAAGATCGACTCGCTCTCCTGAGGGCACTCGAGATGAACGTTTCCCCGATCTACGGGATCTTCCGGGGCGGAGGGGGCCTCGGACCCTTCTACGACTCGCTCGAGCATCGGCCCCATCAGGCTCGCTTCCTCGACGAGCAAGGGATCCTCCACCGTCTGTGGGTCATCACCGCGCCGGCGGAACTGGAGATGCTCGCCGCGACGATCGCCGCGGGCCCGCTGGTGATAGCGGACGGACATCACAGATACGAGACCGCGCTGGCGTGGCATCGCGAACGAGGAGATGCCCCCGGAGGCCACGACGCGATCATGTGTTTCTGCGTCGACGCGGACGATGAGGACCTCGTGGTCCTGCCTTACAACCGGGCCCTGAAACTGGAGGGCGACCGCGGCGACGTCGGCCGGGAACTCCGCGCCGCAGGGGGCTCGACGATCGACGGGGCACCGGAGGAAGCCCTACGGAGTTCGAAGTCCGATCATCCCTTCGTGTTCGTTCTGCCGGAGTCGAACGTCCTGATCGGGGTCGGCGATGCAGAGGTCGTCGAGGCCGTGGGACCCCGCGCAAAGGCATGGCGCGATCTCGATGTGGTCGCATTGCACGAGGCGCTGTTGCCGAGGCTTTTCCCCGAGGGCATCGCCGAGCTGACGTTCACTAGAGACCCGGATGAGGTTGCTCGGCTCGTCGGCGAGGGATGGGACGCCGGTGTGTTGCTGCGCGCGCTCGCGGCTCCGCAGATCGTGGATGTTGCGAGATCGGGCGAGAGGATGCCCCAGAAGGCGAGCTACTTCTGGCCGAAGGCGATCACCGGCCTGGTGTTTCGCTCCCTGCGCTGACCTTCTCCGTGGCCTCGGCTTCCGGCTCCGCGGGCGGCACCGGCGGGTCGCAGGCTCGGCACGGCTCGAGTTCTTCCGCGACGGCCTGAGCGACCGAGATCGTCGTGAGCCCTTTCTTCCCGACGAGGATGCGGCACTCCGGGCGGTGATACAGATCCGTACCGGCCACCACCTGCTCGGTCGTCACGGGAGAGCCACCGTTCGATGACGCGCTCACTTGAAGGCGCCCGAGGTTCCGGGAGAGGAGCCGGTTCATCTCGTCGAATCGGTCGGTCAGGATCTGGCGCTCGGCTCGCACCGTAGCGAGAAGCAGCATCACGAGACCGGCGACGATCAGCCCGATCCCCATGAATCCTCCCGATAGGAGGTAGGGGAACTGGCTGTCTACCCTTACCTTGCTGGCGGCGCCGTTCCAGGCGAACCCGATGACGACGAACCCGGCGACGACGAAAAGGAGACCGAGCACCCGCCCGAGTCGTACCCGCCGATCGACGTCCACCCACATGGATTGCCAGATCGCCTTGAGTTTCTTCATGCTTTCTCCAGGGTAGCAAACGGATATCGGGTCGTTTCGCTCTGCTAGGCTCCGCGGGGCTTTCTAGGGCAGGAATTGGCCGAAGTGGGCCGAATCCCTCTAGAGAAAGCAGATCTGCGGCTATCAATGGGAGGGATCGACGTGATCTCAGGCAGGACCCGTAACCTCGCCTGCTCGCTCGGAGTGCTTCTTCTGGTGGGCGCGGCGCCCCTTCCCGCCCTCGCCGAGACGGCGAAGCCGGCGGTGTCATCGTACGCGTGGTACTGGGAAACCCAGCAGAGCCAGGTGATCACCGACCCGACGAGCGGGGCCGACGTGGCCACCATCGAGGCTCCCAACCCGTTCTGCCCGTCCACGAGCGTGGGCGGCCCCCCCGAGCAGGCCGGAACCTGTAAGGGCGGACGCCTTCCGGTCGAGGTGCAGGCCGGCGACTACGAGACCCCGGACAAGATCTCGGCGGTGGCCTTCGACCTCTCCCTCATCCCCATCGGATCGACGATCACGAAGTTCGAGGCGACCTTCCTCGAAGCGCAGGACGACCAATCCAAGTCGGTCAACGCAGAGGGGCAATCGCTGCAGGCCTGCCTCGTCGAGCAGTTCTTCGGGGACGGCGAGGCCCGCCTCTACAAGGAGGCCCCCCGGTTCTCGTGCAGCAAGAGCGACCCGGTCGCGAAGCGCAAGGCCGTCGAGGTGAAGACGAACGAGGGCAAGGTCGAGCGCTTCCAGTACAAGTTCGACCTCACCCGCTTCGCCAGGTCGTGGGCGGACGCGGCTCCCGTGGCCGCGATCATGCTCTTCCCCGCCGAGCCGAAGGAAGCCGATTTCGACCCGGCGACCGACAACAACTGGCGCGTGGTACTCGACGGTCCCCAAGAGAAGAACAGCATCGTGACGAAGGCCGTCTTCGACCCACCGGCCGAGGACGAGCTCGACGAGCTGGATGACCTCGACGACCTCGACGACCTCGACACCACGGGCTCAAGCGACGGTTTCGATACCGGAACCACGGACTCGTTCGACAGCGGCAGCTCCGACGTTGCCGGTTCTGACACGGCCGCGGGCGCTCCCGCGACCGACACTGCAACAGAGGATCCCTTGGCCACCAGCGATGATGAGCTCGCCGGCGAGAGCACCGCCGCGACCGGTACGCAAGGACTGCCCGGTTACATGTGGCTGGCGCTGCTGGCAGGTCTGGTCGGATTCTTCCTGTTCCGCTCCGTCGTCCTCGAGAGCACCGCAGGCATCAGGCCCGACGGCGTGCTCGCGCAGATCCGTCAGATCAATGCCACGAGGCGCGGAACGACCGTCGAACCCGAGCAAACCGTGGGCCTCGCCGCACGTCTCGCGCCGTTGAGTCATGGTTTCAAGCGCGTCGGAGGAGCGGCCTCCGTACTGAAGAACAAGATCCCGTTCGTCAACAGAAAGGCGTAGTTCCCAGTGTCTTCTCGTAGCCGGCTCCAGCTCGTCGCACTGATGGGGGTCTTCCTCGTCATGGCCGCGGCCTGCGGTCAGAAGCCGGGCGTCGCAGACAGCGCGCCCGGAGGACTGTCCGCCGGAACCGAACTCAACCTTCCCGAGGGCACCGAGTTAGACGCCGAGGGGAACCTCGTCGATTCGGAAACCGGCGAAATCATCGCGACCGCCGAGGAACTGGCGGAGAACAACCCGGGTCTCGCGAGCGGGACGGACGACACGGGCGACACCGGGACGACCGGAGGCACGGACACTGGAGAGGACGGCACCGGCGACGCTCCCCCCACCGAGGGAGGAGCACGGACCGGCGATGCCACGGGAGTAACGGCCGAAACGATCAAGATCGGCATCCACGCGCCGATCACGGGCGCGGCTCCCGTGCCGTCGCAGTCGTTCCAGAAAGGCAAGGACCTCTATTGGGAGTGGCTCAGGAGCCAGAAGCAAACGATCAACGGCCGCGACGTCGAGGTCGTCTTCCGTAACGACAACTACAACCCGTCGCAGGCGGTCCAGGCCTGTCGCGAGATGGTCGAACAAGAGGAGGTCTTCCTCCTCATGGGGGTCGCAGGCACCGACCAGATCCAAGCGTGCGCGCGCTACGCGGCGTCGGCCGGCGTCCCTTACGTGTCGGCCGGTGTCACCGAGATCGGTCTTACGGGATTGCGCAACTACTTCGCCATCTGGCGGAGCTACAAACAGCAGGGTCCTCTTCTCGCCGATCTTCTCGTGTCCCGACTCGGCGCGAGGGACGAGAAGAACGGCATGGTGCGCTTCAACACCCCTACGTTCCAGGACGGACACGACGGCTTCGTCGAGGCGATGGAATCGTCCGGGGCGGACGTCGAGTACGACCGAGCGGTGTCGAAGACCTCCGGTGCCAGTGAAGCGCAGACCATCGCCACCGAGCTGAACCAGCAGGGCATCGAGAACGTCCACGTTCTCGTGTCCCCCACCTTCTTCATCCAACTTGCCCAGGCGGCCGCCAACCAGCAATACCGGCCCCAGTGGGTGGGTTACGGCATCACGATGGGGATCGACACCGTCGCCAGCGTGGCGTGCCGTAACAGCCAGTCGATCCAGAACGGGCGGTTCTTCAGCCCCTTCCCGGCGTACGTCGACTCCAACAAGTTCGATCCCAACTTCCGTAAGGCTGGAGGAACCGACGACATCATGTTCGGTCTGTGGGGATCATCGAAGGTCATCGGGGAGATGCTGAAGAACGGCGGCCAGGCCCTCACTCGTGAGAGCTTCATCCTCGCCAACGAGCAGGCACCTACGATCAAGACCGGTGTGAATCCCGACGTTTCCTTCTCGGAGAGCGACCACTTCGGAGGGACGTCGATGCATCTACTCCGGGCGGACTGTCCCAACAACAGATACGTCACCGAGAAAGCTTTCGCTACGGGGTTCTAAGGAAGGGCCACTCCCTGGGCGGGGGGTGAACGAGAGACCATAGGGCGGCACTTCTCACAAGGGGGGAAGGCTATGAGCGGGCAGAAGGTGCGGCTGCGGCTGGTCGGGATCGTCGGGCTCATGTTGGTGGTGGCGGCGGCGTGCGGGCAGAAGCCGGGCGTCGCGGACCAGGCGGCGCCGGGGGGACTCTCCGGTGGGACGCAACTCAACCTTCCCGAGGGCACCGAGCTCGACGCCGAGGGGAACCTCATCGACTCGGAAACAGGCGAGATCATCGCGACCGCCGAGGAGCTGGCGGAGAACAATCCGGGGCTGTCGGGGCCCGCCACGGACGGGACCGCGGTGGGCGACACCGACGGGGTCGGCGAGGACACCGGCACCGACGGCGACGCGCCGCCCACTGCCGGCAGGCCGACCGTCGGGGATACGACCGGGATCACGGACACCGAGATCAAGATCGGGATCCACGCCCCTATCACCGGCGCCGCACCGGTTCCGTCGCAGTCCTTCCAGAAGGGGAAGGACCTCTACTGGGATTACCTCAAGCGCACCGACAACCTGATCTTCGGACGCACCGTCGAGACGATCTTCCGCAACGACAACTACAACCCGTCGCAGGCGGTATCGATGTGCCGCGAGATGGTGGAGAAAGAGAAGGTCTTCGCGCTCGTCGGGGTCGCCGGCACGGACCAGATCCAGGCGTGCGCCCGCTACGCGGCGAGCGTTGGTGTCCCCTACCTGTCGGCCGGCGTCACGGAGATCGGTCTCGACGGGCTCAACAACTACTTCGCCAACTGGATGACCTATCCGGAGCAAGGCCCCCTCCTCACCGACCTCCTCGTTACGAAGCTCGGAGCGAGGGACGAGGTCAACGGGATGATCCGCTTCAACACGCCCACCTTCCAGGACGCGCACGACTCGTTCATCCAGGCGATGGAGGCGAGGGGCGCAGAGGTAGCCTACGATCGAGCCATCTCGAAGACGGCCGGCGCCAGTGAGGCTCAGACGATGGCCACCGAGCTCAACCAGCAGGGCGTCGATAACGTCTACGTGCTGACGTCACCGACGTTCTTCATCCAACTCGCGCAGGCTGCCGTGAACCAGCAGTACAAACCGCAGTGGACCGGCGTTGGGCTTTCGATGACGATCGACACGGTCGCCAGCGTGGCGTGCCGCAACAACTCGTCGATCCACAACGCTCGCTTCTTGGGGCCCATCCCTGCTTACGTCGACTCCAACAGGTTCGACCCGCAGTTCCGCAAGGAAGGTGGGACCGACGACATCATGTTCGGCCTGTGGGCTTCGTCGAAGCTCTTCGCCGAGATGATGCGTAAGGCGGGGCCGAACATCAGCAGAGAGGGCTTCGTCTCGGCATTAGAGGAATCGACGATCAAGACTGGAATACTCCCCGATGTGGCGTTCACGCCGAACGATCACTTCGGGGGGACCGCCATGCATCTCTTGAGAGCCGATTGCTCGCAGAACCGTTGGGTGACCGAGCAGGCTTTCGTTAAGGACTTCTAAGCAGAGACGGGCGGCGCAACGGCGCCTTGCTTGCTCCGGTAGATTTGGAGGCCTATGAGAACAGGGATCGTCACTGGGGCCATCGCGGCGTTGATCGGGCTGGGCCTCATCCTGGGGAACGACGTCGAGAACGGCCCCAATCCCTTCATCATGCTCGGGATCATGAACGGGGCCGTGTTCGGACTCGTGGCCCTGGGTCTCGTCCTCGTCTACAAGGGGACCAGGGTCTTCAACTTCACACAGGGCGAGTTCGGCACCGTCGCCGCTTACGTCGTTTTCTTCTCGCTCACCAAGCTGGATCTTCCCTACGGCGTGGCCATCATCCTCGCGCTGGCCGCAACCCTGATCCTCGGCCTCCTCATCGAGAGGGTGTTCATAAGACCCCTGATCAACGCGCCCAGGGTGAACGTCCTCGTCGTCACGATCGCCATCGCCCTTCTCCTCATCGGTCTGGAGATCCTCATCTTCAGGATCGAGCCGGAGTCACTGTCGTCGATCATCTCCCCGCTCAACGAGGCGGGTGAGGCGAACGGGATAAACCTGTTCGGCCTCGACATAGAGCCCCAGAGGCTGCTCGCGCTCGGCGTCCTGGGCTCCCTTGGGGCCGTTCTCGCCTATTTCTTCTCCCGGACCGATCTCGGACTCGCGGTCCTCGCGACCTCCCAGGATGCGTTCGCTACACGAGTCGTCGGGATCGGTGTCGAGCGGATGTCGCGCTTCATCTGGGGCGCGGCGGCGCTGCTCGGGGCGATCGCAGGGATCCTCTATGTCCCGCTGACCGGAGCGCTGACGCCGGCCGTGATGACGACGAACATCCTCATACCTGCATTCACTGGGGCCGTGCTCGGCGGCATGACAAGTCTTCCCGGCGCCTTCGTGGGAGGAGTCGTGATCGGCATCGTGCAATCGACGGCCTTATGGGCAGGAGGTCACTACAACATCGGCGAGGTTGCGATGTCCGAGGAGATCCCCGGCATCGAGAAGATCTCGATCCTGTTGGTGCTCCTCGTGGTGCTCCTCGCCCGGCCGGCGGGCCTCCTCGGGAGAGAGACCTGATGGCGACCGCATCGGAAGCCGTGCCTGCTGCACCCACGGTCTCGTCGCCGGCCCGCTGGCGTCCCAGCGCGCGGGGGTGGGCGATCCGCATCGCGATCCTGGCGGCGCTCGGGGTGGGTTTCCTCTATCTGCTGATCACCGTGGAGCCCCTGTGGGCCGACCGCATCTCTCTCGCCGCGATCTACGTGATCATCGGTCTCTCTCTCAACATCGTCCTTGGTTACACCGGTCAGGTCTCGCTCGGTCACCACGCCTTCGTCGGCTTGGCCGCCTTCGTCGCAGCCCATCACCTCACCGTTCGCGCCGGCTGCCTTCCGGAGGAGGGTTGCACCGAGTCCTCGCTGACGGCGTTCTTCGTTGCGATCGCCGTCGGCACCCTGAGCGGCGTCCTGTCCGCCGGCCTCCTTGGCCTTGTCGCCCTCCGCATCAAAGGGCTCTATCTCGCACTCATCACTCTCACCTACGGGTTCGTCGCGGTGGACGGACTGTTCGAGATCCCGTTCCTAACCCGGGGTGGTGCAGGGATGCCGGCTCCACGACCGAGTGCGTTCGTCAGCGACCACCGCTACATGACGCTCTGCTTGGCGTTCGTCGCAGTCGTGATGTTCATCGACTGGCGCCTGCTGAAGAGCAAGATGGGACGCGCGGTGCTGGCCGTGAAGGAATCGGAAGCCGTCGCCGCGTCCTACGCGGTCAACGTAACCGTCTACAAAGTGCTGGCATTCATGCTCTCCGGCGCATTCGCCGGCCTGGCGGGTGCGCTCTTCGCCTCGCGCCGTCAGATCGTCGTCGCCGCCGACTTCAATTTCCAGACCGCCCTTCTCTGGGTCCTGATGGTGGTCGTAGGAGGGCTCGGGAGCCGGTTCGGTGTCCTGATCGGCTCCGCGTTCTTCGCCCTGTTCCCCTTCCTGATCCAGCTGATCGGCCCACTCAACCACTTCGTAGAGAGCACCCTTCAGCGCGATCCTGAAGAGTTCACGCTCGTCGTCGGTCCCCTCCTCGCCCTTCTCACCATGATCTCGTTCCCCGGCGGGATCGCCGAGCAGCTGTCGCCGATCACGCGCTGGCTGACGGGCCATAAGTTCACGATGCACCCCGACGGAAAACACAAAGCCGAGGGACACAGCTTGCTGGCGCGCTTCAGGAAGCACAAGACCGAGCCCGAGGACGAGGTCACCGCGTCCGGCCGGGCGCTCCACACGGAGAACGGCGGAGAAGGCTCGGCACAGTCCGGCGCAACGCCCGACGCGCCGACCGAAAAGATCGAATCCGCGAAGGAAGGTCGCTGATGGCCGTACTCGAGATACGAAACATGGGCATCCGCTTCGGGGGCCTGGTCGCGCTCGACTCCGTCGACATCGACGTGCCCGAATGGGAGATCGTCGGTCTGATCGGTCCGAACGGGGCCGGCAAGACCACGCTCTTCAACTGCGTGATGGGTCTCTACGCCCCCAATACCGGCTCCGTGACGTACCGCGGCAGGGACATCTCCATGCTTGCGACCCATCGAAAGGTGTCGCTCGGCATCGGTCGCACCTTCCAGAACATCGGCCTCGTGCGCGAGTTGACCGTGCTGGAGAACTTCCTTCTGGCGGAGCACGCAAGGGTTCGATACGGCGCGCTCGGTGGGATCTTCGGATCCCCGCCCAGCTTCCTCGAAGAGCGGCAACTGAGACGCAACGCGACGGAGGTCCTCGATTTCATGGACCTCGGGCATCTCGCCCATTCCAAACTCGATGGGCTCCCCTACGGCACGCTCAAGCTCATCGAGATCGGGACCGTCCTCGCAACCGATCCGGATGTCGTCCTACTCGACGAGCCCTCGTCCGGCATGGGTCCCGATGAGGCTCACGACTTCGGTGAGAGACTCCTCCAGCTCCGCAAGACGCTGAACCTCACCGTGCTGATGATCGAGCACCACGTTCCCCTCGTCACGGCTGTGTGCGACTACGTGTACTGCCTCAACTTCGGCAAGGTGCTGGCCCACGGGAAGGCGCAAGAGGTCGCGACGCACCGAGAGGTCATCGCCGCATACCTCGGCTCCGAGGACGACGAAGACGAAGACGTCGAAACCAGCCAGGAGGAGGCCGCCGCAGATGTCACTGCTTGAGGTGCGCGACCTGAAGACCGGCTACGGCTCCCTGCCCGTGCTCGGCGGCATCTCTTTCGATATCGAGGAAGGCGAAACCGCGGTCTTCCTCGGCCTCAACGGGGCCGGTAAGTCGACGACGGTTCTGACCCTCGCGGGGCTTCACAAAGCATGGAGCGGAACGATCACCTTCGACGGCAGGGACATCACTCGGATGGACCCGCGCAAACTCGTGGCGGAGGGCATCGTGCTGGTCCCCGAGGGCCGGCACGTCTTCCCGCAACTGACCGTCGCGCAGAACCTTCGGATCGGCTCCTGGCCTCATCGCAGAGACCGGTCGAACACCAAACAGCTCGTAGACCGGACGGTCGAATATTTCCCTCGCCTGCGCGAGCGGTGGACCCAGCTAGCCGGAACCCTTTCCGGAGGCGAACAACAGATGCTCGCGATCGCGCGCGGCCTGATGGCGAGACCCAAACTCCTCTTGATCGACGAGGCATCGCTCGGACTGTCCCCGAAATTGACCCAGACCGTTTTTCACGTCGTGGAACAGATCAACCAGGACGGCACTACGGTCCTGATGGTGGAGCAGAACGCCGGGGTCCTGAGGTTCGCCGACAAGGCGCTCGTGATGGAGAAGGGAACCATCGTGTACGAGGGCTCGGGGGCCGGCACCCTCGACCACAGCGAGATACGCCAGGCCTACTTAGGAACGCCTGCTTAGCCTTCCATCACTTATCGCGTCTCAGTCTTCGGGCGGGTGACCCTCGGGAAGGCCGTAGTTGTCGGGATCGATGTTCCCCCGCTTCGTGCCCGAGCAGAGGCTCGTGTACAGCTTGCCGTTCGACCTGTCGGCGAAGACCGTGTACCTCTTCCCCTCCTCGAAGGTCTCGTATCCACACGCCGCGCCCGATTCGTTCGTTCTGACGATGGTGGATCGTTTGATGTTCTTGCCCTTGTAGACGGTCCTCACCCTGAATCTCACTCTGAGGTTGTCGTCCCCGAAGGTGCCGTCGTCGGTATCCCCACCGCTTATCTCGCGAACCTTGCCGTACCAGACCGCGTCGGCGTTGTCGGCCTGCTCCTCCTTCGTCTGCTCGACGCATGAGCAGGCCCAGCAGGGTGTCGCCGTTATAGCGACACCGGAGACGGCCAAGATACATAGGACGATCAGACGCTTCACGAGGACAATCTACTTCTCTACGGGCGGAGAAACCTTCAGAACCTTCCACGCTTTGGGGATCGTGAGGTCCAGCTCCGCTTGGATCGGCTCGGTGATGTCGTCCGCGGCATCGATCGCCTCCGACAGCTTCGAAATCGGGATCTTCGTCTTCGGCCTCCCGACGAGAGCCTTCTTCGCCGTGGCCAGGACGACGAACTCGAACCCCGCCCCCCTGAGAGCGCCGACCAAGTCACTGCGCGGGTGCGACTGGCATACGACGATGCGTCCCACCGAAGCTCTGCGAGCACCCGTCAGTATCGCCTCCCTCTCTTCCTCCGTTGCCCCGGCGATGTCGTCACCCAAAACAAGCGTTCGAGCTTCGGTCGCGGCTCGTTCGATGAGATCGGCATCGGCGTGGTCCCCGGTGGCTACGTAGGCCCCGAGTCTCTTCCACGGTGCCGGATCGGAGCCATCGCTGAGAAGGACGCGCACCTCGTCCTGCTCCGCGACCAGCCGCCGGACGAGCGTGACCGCGAGCGTGTGCGGCAGGCCGATGAGCAGCAGGCTCATGCCTGAACCCGCAGGGCGCTGGGTGCCAGCGACAACCGGGCTGATGTGGCGAGCTCCAGGGGTTCCCCGTCGACGTGACGGTGGAACGGTGTCTCGGAGTGGATCTCGAACGCCTGGAGGTCTTTCAGGTAGACGGCATCTGAATGAGCGTTGAGACGGCCGGCGACGGAACGAAGCGCGTACAGCGGCAGCGACTCGATCCGCATCCTCTTGAGGGCGAAGGCATCGAGGCCACCTTCGAGGCGCACCTCCGGCGTGATCGCCACCGCGCGACCGGCGAGGTAGGCATATGGCCCCGTGTTGCAGGTGATCGCCATCGCGACAGGGATCTCCCCGAACGGCCCGCGCATCACCATCGTCGGATTCCTGTGTCGATAGGCCCCCGCGAGAACGCGCAGGGCGTTCCAGTAGAAGAACACCTCTCCGAACCTTCGTTTGTTGGTGACGTCCCTCTCCACGAGCTCGGCGCACTCCGCGTCGAACCCACATCCCGCGGAGAAGGAGAAATACCTGTCGTCCATGCGGCCCAGGTTCACGAGCCGGTTCGGACCCTCGGCTCGAGCGGCGAGATGGCCGATAGCCGCGAACGGATCGCGCGGGATGCCGAGAGCGCGGGCGAAGACGTTCATCGTCCCGCCGGGGATTATCCCCAGCGCGGACGTCGTGCCCGCGATCCCGTTCAGCACCTCGTTCACGTGGCCGTCTCCGCCGTACGCGATCACGAGACGGATACCGTGCTCCGCAGCATCGGCGGCCAGATCGATCCCTGCATCCCGCCTTGTCGTGGTGAACACCTCTACCCGGAACCGTTCCTCCACCGCTGCCACCACGTCGTCCCGCTCCTGGGCGCCGGCGCGGCCCGCGTTGGGATTCACGATCAGCGCTGCGGGTAGCTTCCGTTCCCCCGATATCATCCGGCAAAAGGTATATCCACGGCGCCTACACCGCCGACCGTCGGACCGGAGGAACGATGAGCCAACCCACGATCATCGATACACGCATGCACGGCCGTGAGGGCATCACCGGCGCGTTCCTTCTTACAGGGGAGAAGAACGCCCTGGTGGAGACCGGCCCGAAATCGTCGCTCGAGCCTCTACTCGAGGGCCTCGAGACGGCCGGCGTCGAGTCCCTTGATTGGATCATCGTCACCCACATACACCTCGACCATGCGGGTGCCGCGGGATCCCTGGCGCAGAGGTTCCCGAACGCCACCGTTGCCGTCCACGAGGTCGGGGCGCCTCACCTGATCGATCCGTCGAAGCTTTGGTCCAGTGCCGGTCGCATCTACGGTGACGATATGGACCGATTGTGGGGAGG
>JBOGXG010000220.1:0-3862 GCA_050694195.1 Actinomycetota bacterium
GGGTGAGGTCAGGAGTTCGATTCTCCTCAGGTCCACCAGAGGGTCCTTACTCACACCGACCCCTGAAGAAAGGGGTTTGGTGTCGGCCGTTTCCAAGCTCTTGGCGATGTCCTCGGCCATCAGAACACGCATCTCCTCGGTGAGTCGAGAACCTGTGACCCCGTGACGGAACGCCCTACGGACTGGCGGCACTCAGAGATGAAATCATCGTACTCATAAACACGTCTTTGGACTCAGTCAACCCGAGGAGAAGTCATGGGATAGAAGCCCATCCCCTCAGAGTCCTCTCCGACAGAGCGCGCTTCAAGTCAGCGTAGGTCGCCTCTACCTTCTTTGCAAAGTCTTCTTTGCAGAAGTCCTCCCAAGTTATCTGAGCCCTCTTGCCATCGGCAGATCGCCACATTTCGTCCGCCATGGTGTCGAAGTGCTGGCCCACGCCCCTCCATCCCATAGGGCGCTTTTCCCTGTCAGCTTGTTTCTTCTCCTCCCTTAGAGCGTGCTCTAGCACGTGAAGGCGTACTTGCATTATCGCCATGAGATAACAAGTGCCGAGCGCCAACACAGAGAGATCAATTGGCAGTCGCCAAACAAGCCTGGACAATTCAGTCCCGTGGGCTTCAAATTCCTTCGCCCTGTGCTCGATGCTCACGGGTGGTGGCATGGATTGGTCGATGGGGAAGAGATGGATCACCGAACTAACTTCCGTCGCTCCAAGTACAAGAGCCCCAAGCTCTCCAACAGCTTGACCTTCCAGCTGCAGCTTCCAAGACCTCTCAGTGACCGTGACGAGTCGATAGGTGAGATACGCGTAGATGCTCCTCGGGGGAACGGCTTGGGCATCGTTCTCCTCCTTCCTGTGATGGTCTACATCACAGCTCAGGAGTCAACCGAACCTGGGGCAATCTCATTCGACCTGAGACCGGGACGGATGGTCTACGGGACTCACGAGAACAATGCCTGGATCAATTGGAAGGGTGACTCGACTCGTACTGTCTCGTTGGGCCTCGGGATCGAATCGGTACACACCGTGACGGACGAGGCTGGGATTTTCCAGATACGCGTGGGCACCCTTCCGTGGATACATACCTGCAAAGGTTGACCTGTGACTCAGGGCGTAGACCCCGATAGGCTCAATCATCACGCCGAGCTCGACGCATCTTGGGCCATCCCAGGAAGTTTGGGAGTCAAACCGCTTTGTGTTTGGAGATCAGCTGGCGGATGACAGGCAGGAGATCCTTTGGCACTTCAAGCACAGTTCGGGTGACGGTATCGTAGCTGTCTTCGTCTTCCGCGACGCCCTGCTCATCCGTCTGCTCTTCGTAATGGTCGAGGACTCGACCCACTCGTTCCTCGTCCCACCCCGGCGGGAATCTGTTCTCGGTCATGATCTTCTCCTCATTCTACGGCGTAATGCCTTGAGGGCCTTAGGTCCCATTTCGTAGGCAGTGATTACGAAGATCGCGTCCGAGTCTCCTTCCGGGACGTAGACGACCCTGATGAAGCGGCCGGCCGACGTCCGACCGATGGCTACTCGAGTCCCTTCAGCCCCGCTTCGGTCTTCAAGCGGCTCTCGCAGTACGTCCTCTACTTCCGGCTCAGAGATCTGATGCTGATAGATATGAGGTTGGTCGGGCTCGTCGAGGTAGAAGCGAATGTCCACGGCCTGGATTCTAAGGACCACCTGCGACGACTCCGGGGGACGCCTGCGAGGAGCTCCAAGGCTGCCCGGGGCTCAGGAGCTTCGTGGGGTTGGAGGGGCAGGGGGATTTTCATCGAAATTGCAATTATGAGGAGGATCTCGCTGCTATTGGCGGTGGCAAGCATTTTTCCATCGAATCTTTGCCCTCCACCTGCAATTGCGAGCGAGCCAGCTTTGGTGATTCGAGGGGGTCGCACCGCCGTTGTTGAGATCGAGTTCGACGAGACAGTCAAGTTCGAGCCCCGAGAGATGCGCGTCAACATGGACGGCGGTTATGCCGGGTACATCCTTGTCAGTCGAAGAGACGGATCACTGGTCAGTGGCGCGGTCACGCTCCGCGCGCTCGAGAAGGATAAGAGCGAGTTCAGTCTGCTATGGCCTGCGGTGTTCGCAAGCAGGCGAGCAAAGCCGGGCAAGTATCTGTTGTATCTGGTGACCGACGGATCCGCCGAGATCCGTATATCTGCCTCTGAACTTACGAAGACGATAACCGTCACACCTAAGAAGCCGGCGAGTTCGAAGAGTCAGTTGACCGAATTCTCGGTCCTGCCACACAACGAGCAGCGCCTATCGGTACGCGTCGGTCGCAACAGCTTGGGAATCGCGATCCTCTACCAATCAGTGGACAATCACCAAGCGAGCGTCGCCGAACAATGCCTGACGGAAAGAGGTAGCCGGCAGTGCTTGGTGGCGGATAGCGGTGGGACGATACCGGTCGTCTCGCCGGGACACACAGGCGGCTACGTCCTGAATATGGCGGTGCTGTCTCCGTGGTCGTGGGTGAAGCCGGGGCGATATGACATCGTCAACCGGTTAACCTCCGCCAACACCGGCGGCGAGAAGTTCGGACTCGTGCTGATGCTCCAGATGTCGGGGTGACCCTATTCATTCATCTTCCCTGCCGAGGGATGGCTTATGAACGGGCGACTAGAGCTTCGAGCCTGACCCGAAACTCAGGGTTGGAATAGTGTCTCCTTAGGACCACGTTGGTAGAGCGGCTCCATCCCCACTTCGCATCGCACGAGGTCAGGAGTTCGATTCTCCTCAGGTCCACGTTTCTCCCTTAGAATCACTGCGCTATGTGCACATTTGCCGCAACAGAAATGGTGCCGATCCGCTCACAGATCAGCGAACGGGTTCTCAGCGCGATACCTGCACACAGACGAACACCATTCGCGCTCGAAACGTCCGTGGGGACAGATGGCGGCCCCGCGGGGTGCAAGGGAACCCCGGCGAGCGCTGCTTCGTCCAAAGCATGAACATGAAACCGATCGCGATAGACGCCCGAGTACCCATGCCGGTGCTGGCGTTGGTGCTCGCTGCCTGCCTGATGCAGGCGGCGCCGGCGACCGCCATGGAGATCACTGGAGAAAGGGTCATGCGATCGGCATCTCCTTCCGATGGCCCAGAGCCAGATGGCCCAGAGCCAGACGTGAAGACGGAAGGGCCTGCTTACTGCTTCATGCGGAACGAGTGTCGAGGTGTCGGGCGTCCGGCGCTCATCTGTGAGATGCAGGCTGGGCGGCCGACGTTCGAGGCCGAGCCTTGCGACCCGGTTCCTCTTCGTATCAGAGAGGTCGGCCCTGGGGCCCGGCTGTGGCCTCCCGCAGATCGCGAGTTCTAGTCCAGACCTACTCGGTTCAGGCGGGAGGATCTGGACTGGAACGCATATCATTCGTTCACTAATGAGCCCGCGGCCTTTCCTCAGATGAAGTTTTCGTGAAGCGATGAAGGACGGATCGTGGCTCGTCGCGGTGGCGTGGGTCTGTGGAGTGATCGCCGCCGTGTTGACGGTCATCGTCGGCATCTACTTGACAGAGTTCCCCTTCGGTGGAGACTCCGACCTTGGTCCCTGGCTCATCGTGCTCGGAGGCATAGCGATCATCGCTTTGTCCCTTGTGAGTAAGCGGGCTCTGCAGGACCGCTGGCCGCGCTGAGCGTTTCCTTCAGAGCTCTTCGAGCGCTCATCCCGGATCAGGCTGTCCGGCTCGTCCGGTGGAGGAAGTCGATCTGCTCCTGCTTCCTCATGATGATGTGTTCCAGGAGATGCTCGAGGGCCTCCGAGCGCGCCTCCTGACCGGTCGCCGGGATGATCTCCCGGAGCGCCTCGGTCGTCTCGTCTTCCATCGCGATGATCTTGCGAAGGCCCTCGGACGTCATCGG
>JBOGXG010000221.1:0-2659 GCA_050694195.1 Actinomycetota bacterium
CAACGAGGCCGTCTCCAACGCGCACCGGCATGCTCAACGACCGGACGGTAGCGGCAGGATCCGGGTCATCGTCCAGGTAGAAGGCAACACGATCGTCATCATGGTGTCGGACGATGGGCCCGGCTTCGCTTACTCGCCGAGGATGTCTCAGCTTCCAGACCCGTTCGCCTCGAAGGGACGTGGTTTCTTCCTCATGAATGAACTCATGGATGCGGTGAACGTCGATTCGGGGCACAACGGTACGAACGTGTCGCTTACCTGGTCGCTCGACTCGGCCGACATACTCGCGATCCAATAGCCGGCGGCCAATCCAAGGCTGGGCCCTGTTCCGAACCTTGTTGCAACCAGCTACGATTGCAACGAGTTGCAACAAGGAGGGGGGCCGATGCATATCCCAGACGGGTTCATGAACGGCGGGGTCGCGATGGGCGCCGGTGCGGTCGCGGCCGGCGGGCTCGGCATCGCGGTCCATCGGACCAAAGAGTTTCTCGAAGACAAACAGGTCGCTCTGGCCGGCCTGGTGGCGGCGTTCGTCTTCGCGGTTCAGATGCTCAACTTCCCCGTTGCGGCCGGGACGAGCGGCCACCTGATGGGCGGCGTGCTCGCCGCCGTCCTGGTGGGTCCGTGGACGGCCGCGTTGTGCCTCGCGGTCGTACTCATGGTCCAAGCGCTATTCGCCGACGGCGGATTGACCGCACTCGGCCTGAACATCGTCAACATCGCGCTGGTCCCGACGTTCGGGGGCTATGCCCTGTTCCTAGTGTTGCGCCGGATCCTTCCATCGCGGCGACGCTCCGTCATCCTCGGAGCAGGCATCGCCGCGGGGATCTCCGTAGCCTTGGCCGCGGCCGCTTTCGTCATCGAGTTCGCGCTTGGAGGATCGGCCCCCGTGTCCTTGTCGACGACGATGAGCGCGATGCTCGGCGTCCATTCATTGATCGGCATCGGCGAGGGTTTGATCACCGCGGCGACGGTCTCGCTCGTGCTCGGCGTACGTCCCGACCTGGTCCATGGTGCATCCCACCTACCCCTGCCGTCCCTCGTGGTCGACCCGCGGGAAGGGGCGATCGCCGCGTGATGAAGAGCACCAGATCGTTCGTGATCGCGGGCCTACTAGTCGTCGTCGCTCTCGTCGCCTTCGTCGCTCCATGGGCGAGTTCCGAACCCGACGGGCTAGAACGCGTGGCGCAGGACCAGGGTTTCGCCGATACGGAGGAGGACCACGCTCTCGAGGACGGGCCGGTTGCCGGCTACGAGGTTGACGACGTGGAGAACGAGGGTTTCGGCACCGCTCTATCAGGGCTGCTGGGGGTCGCCGTGACGTTCGCCCTCGGCTCGGCTCTCTTCGCTCTGGTTCGCCGTGGCGGAAGGAAACGACACCAGGCCGAGTCGTGAGCGGGGGACACCCTCATGGCCTATTCGTCCACGGTCATGATCCCATCCATCGTCTGAGCCCTCACTGCAAGATCGTGGCGGCGTTCCTGTTCATAGTCGTCGTGGTCTCAACCCCGTCCGATCTGTATCCGGCGTTCGGTGTCTACGCATGCATCGTCGTGCTGCTGGCCGGCGTGGGGGGCCTATCTCCTAGAGGGCTGCTGAGACGACTGGTGATCGAGGTGCCTTTCCTTCTCTTCGCGTGCTTCCTTCCGTTCCTCGGCGAAGGACCGAAGGTGGACGTAGCCGGTATCGCGCTATCGCGTGAGGGACTCGCGGCGGCGTGGAACATAGTGTCGAAAGCCACACTCGGCACCGCGACGGTCGTGGTACTTGCCTCCACAACGCAGATCTCCGAGTTGCTACGAGGATTGGATCGCCTGCGCGTTCCGCGCATCGTCACAGGTATCGCCGGCTTCATGGTGCGGTATTCAGACGTGATCACAGGTGAGATGCGTCGGATGAAGATCGCGCGGGCCTCCCGAGGCTACGACCCGAGATGGTGGTGGCAGGCTCGGGCTCTCGCTTCGTCTGCGGGGACCCTGTTCATCAGATCGTTCGAGCGCGGCGAGCGCGTCCATATGGCGATGGTGTCCCGCGGGTTCTCCGGGTCCCTTCCCGCGCGCCAACAACATCCCGTTGCCGTTGGAGAGTGGCTGGTGGCGCTCGCGCTTCCCGCTCTCGCGGCAACCGTTCTCCTTGGTACGAGGCTCCTGTGAGCGGCCGGCCGGCGCTCGAGGTCCGTGACCTTTCGTACGCCTATCCGGACGGCCATCGGGCTCTAGTAGGGGTGGATATGGCGGTCGGTCCCGGAGAACGGGTTGCGTTGCTCGGTCCCAACGGAGCCGGAAAGACCACCTTGGTCCTCCATCTCAACGGCGTCCTGGCCGCGCAGAGTGGGACGGTTGCGATCGACGGGCTTCCGGCGGCGAAGGAGAACCTCAAGGAGATCCGGAGGCGCGTAGGCATCGTGTTCCAGGATCCCGACGACCAACTCTTCATGTCGTCGGTGCGCGACGACGTCGCCTTCGGTCCCGCCAACGCAGGTCTCACGGGGGCCGATCTCGACTCCGTCGTGATGGAGGCTTTGGACGCGGTAGGGATGGCGGCATACGCCGATCGACCTCCCCATCACCTCAGTTTCGGCCAGCGGCGTCGCGTCGCGATCGCCACGGTTCTCGCGATGCGGCCGCGGATCCTCGTGCTCGACGAACCGTCCTCGAAC
>JBOGXG010000222.1:0-5330 GCA_050694195.1 Actinomycetota bacterium
CATCTTTCATCTCACACACCTGGACGGATACGAGACCACCGATGCGATCGGCCAATCCTTCGCGCTCGGGCTCGGCGTGCTGATCCCGCTCGTGCTATTCCCCCTCGTAAGGAAGGCGCGTCACTAAGAGGGCTCGAAATGGATCAGGACGGCCCCCACTTCGGGCAGCACGGAATGGATCGCGGTTTCGATCCTGGTGGACGCATCGTGGATGAGCGCGAGCGGAAGATCGGCGCGCCCATGAACGTGAGCGACGATCGATAACTCCCCGGCGGTCGAGGTCACGAGCACCTCGTGGCAATCGATCACGTCGGGTTCCTCGAGAGCGAGCCTCCGTACCTTCTCCACGACGTCGGCGCGCGCCGACGTGACATCTTGTCCGAACGTCGTCGGTTGTAGAGGTTCGATGTGGGTGTCGACCCTCACGTCCGCGGCGAGCTCCTTCTCGATCGATGCCTCGATCGCATCCGATAGGTCGTGAGCGTCCTTGAGCGATAGTCCCGGCTCCACCTTCGCGTGCAGCGTTACGTGGAGCTTCTGTTTCCCGCCTTCGTCGAACGCGTGCACTAGAACGTTGTGTACCTCGTGGACGTTCTCCGTCCGACTAGCGGCAGCAGCGACGCGCTCCACCATCCCGTGCGTCTCCGAGATGGGCTCGACGTGAACCACTACGTCGATACCGGGTGCGACCCGCGCCACCTCATCCTCTACCGTCTCGGCGATGTCGTGAGCCCGTTCCAGAGAAGCCGTTCGTCCGGCCGCGATCGTCACGTCCGCGAAGAGCCTGTCCCCGCTGCCTCTGACGCGCACCCGGCGTGCCTCACGGACCCCGGGCGCGGCCTCGGCCGCTCTGAGGATCGCCTCGGCATGCCGCTCGGGAGCGCGATCCATGAGGACGTCGACCGAGCGCCGGCCGAGGCGCCAGGCGAAGACGATGAGGACCGCCGCGACCACCAGGGCGCCGACCGCATCCGCCCTCGCGATGTCCAGACGGACCAAGGCGAGGCTAACGAGGGCGACGACGGCGGTCCCCACGTCGCCGGCGATGTTGAGGGCGCCGGCCCGGAGCGCCTCCGACCCTTCGGTCCGGGCGGCCCGGTACAGCACCGTCACCCGAACGACGTCGATCACGAGGGACGCGGTCAGGAGCGCGAGCGCGTACCACGGCGCCTCGGCGACCTCGGAGTCCTCCTGGAGACGCGTGATGGCCTCCACCACGACGAAGAAAACGACCACCCCGATGAGGAGGGTCTGCGTGAAGGCCACCAGGTTCTCGGCCTTGGCATGGCCGTAGTGATGCTCGAGGTCCGCCGGCTTGCGCGCCACCCTGATCCCGAAGAAGAGCAGGCTCAACGCGACGAGGTCCAGGACGGAATCGAGGGCCTGGGAGAGGACGACGAGGCTGCCCGTGGCTACCCAGACCAGGAACTTCAGAAGGATGAGGACGGCGGTCACCGCCAGCGCCCAGAGCGCGGCCCTCTCGCCGATGGCCCCCGCGTCGCTCGTACGACCCATGGCCACAGGGTAGTGGGCTAGCGCCGGTTGAAATAATGTTTAGACATGGCTAAATTAGCTTCGATGCCGTCAACCACTTCGCCCGCCGCCCAGGACTATCTCAAGGGGATATTCACGCTCCAGCAGGGGCCGCCTGAGGGCGCCGCCCGGCCCGTGGCCACCAAGGCGATCGCCGAGCAGATGGGCGTGACCGCCGCCTCGGCGACGAACATGCTGAAGAAGCTCGGCTCGATGGGCCTCGTCCGCCACCTCCCCTACCGGGGAGCCGAGCTCACCGAGGCCGGGCAGAAGGTCGCGCTCGAGGTGATCCGTCACCACCGGCTCCTCGAGACCTACCTGGCGGAGGCCCTGGGGGTGCCCTGGGACAAGGTTCATGCGGAGGCGGAGATCCTCGAGCACGTGCTCTCCGAGGAGCTCGAGGACCGGATCTCCGCGCTGCTCGGCGATCCCGAGGTCGATCCTCATGGTCACCCGATCCCGTCCAAGGACCTGGCGATGCCGGACTCGTCGCCCGATGCCCTGTGGCAGGTGGCGATGGGGGACGAGGTTCGGGTCGAACGGGTCTCCGATGCCGAGGCGGAGGCGCTTCGCTACCTCGAGCGGTTGGGGATCAAGCCGGGCGTTCATCTTTCCGTCGTCGATCGGGGGCCGCTGAACGGTCCTCTATTCGTGCGCGTGCAAGGACGCTCGGACGAGGTGCACGCACTTTCCAAGGAAATGGCGGAGGCGGTATGGGTCGCGTAGATAGAAGGGCTTTCCTCAGACGTGTAGGTGCGGCCGGTGCCGTGGGCGGAGCCGCGGTGATCGGAGCGCGCGAGCTCGTCGCCGGTGCGGAAACGACGGGGGACAACCAACTCCTGGCACAGGATCATCACCACGGTCCCGTGATGTCACATGGCGGCCTCGGAGCGGTTGGCACCGTGGATCATAAGCGCAACGGCTTCCATCCGGTCGAGATCCTGGAGGACTTCGATCCCGGCACGGTCACCACCGACGCGTCGGGACGAACTGTGCGCGAGTACGACATCGTCGCGGTGAACAAAGAGATAGAGGTCGCTCCCGGCGTCTTCTTCCCGGCGTGGACCTACAACGGACGCGTTCCGGGACCGACGATCCGCGCTACGGAGGGGGACAGGGTGCGGGTTCATTTCACGAACACGACCGAGCATCCGCACACGATCCACTTCCACGGCATCCACCCCTCCGGCATGGACGGCGTTCCCGGTGCTGGAGAGATCGGATCGGGCGAGACCTTCATCTACGACTTCATCGCCGAACCGTTCGGAACCCACCTGTATCACTGCCATTCGAACCCACTCGTCCAACACATCCACCGGGGCCTCTACGGCGGGTTCATAGTCGATCCGAAGCAAGGGCGACCCGACGCGCGCGAGATGGTGATCGTCATGAACGCCTTCGATACCAACTTCGACGGCGAGAACGAGATTTACGCGGCCAACACCGTGGCGTTCGCGTATGTGAACGATCCGATCCCCGTTACGGCAGGTGAGCTGCAACGGTTGCACGTCATCAACGTCACAGAGTTCGATCCCCTGAACTCCATACACATCCACGCGAACTTCTTCAACCTCTACCGCACGGGGACGTCGCTCGAGCCGGACGAGTTCACCGACATCGTCTCGATGATCCAAGCGGAACGTCACATGCTCGAGTTCACCTACGAGCACAAGGGCCGGTTCATGTTCCACGCGCACCAGACGGAGTTCGTCGATCTGGGCTGGATGAGCATGTTCGAGGTGAGCTGATGGCGGTAACGAGTCCCGATACCCCGGCCCCCTCGCGCCGCCCTCTCTGGATGACCGTGGGGGCCGCGCTGCTCCTGGCGCTGTTGGTGATCCTCGCGTTCAAGGTCTTCGACAGCACCGTGTCGCTCCGGGAACCGCCTCCTGTCGAGTCGCTCGCGTTCGAGCGAACGGTCTTGGAGGAAGGCAGCATCGCACTCCATCTCCGCAATGACGGGCCCGATCAGGTCGCCATCGCGCAGGTGCTGGTCAACGACGCCTATTGGAACTTCGAGGTCGGCGATCCCACGCTCGGACGCCTCGATACGACAACCCTGACGATCCCTTACCCGTGGGAGGAGGGGCTTCCGGTCAACATCGCGGTCGTAACCAGCACAGGTGTCACGATCGAGCACGAGATCGAAGCCGCGACCCTCACCCCGGAACTCGATCGCAGCACCTTCGTCACCTACGCGCTCCTCGGCATCTACATCGGTGTGATCCCCGTCGGGATCGGTCTCTTCGCGTTCCCGTTCCTCCGGCGCGTGCCCCGACGGTGGCTCGGATTCTTCCTGGCTCTCACCTTGGGCCTGCTCGCCTTCCTCTTGGTCGACACCACCGCTGAGGGACTGGAACTGGCCGGCGAGACCGCCGCCGCTCTGGACGGGATCGCCCTGTTCGCGATGGGTGCGCTGCTCGCGGTGGCCGGCCTCTTGTGGTTCGAGGGGTGGCTGGAGCGACGGAAGGCGACCGGCGCGTCGAAGGGGAGCGCCCCGACCGCGGGTCTCGTACTCGCCTATCTCGTCGCCGCCGGGATCGGACTTCACAACATGGGCGAGGGACTCGCGGTCGGAGCGGCGCTGGCCGCCGGCGAGGTGGCTCTAGGTACCTTCCTCGTCCTCGGTTTCGCGCTCCACAACACAACCGAGGGCCTCGCGATCGTCGCTCCGCTGGGAGGGGAGGCGGACAGGCCGCGTCTGTGGCACTTCGCGGCTCTGGGTCTCATCGCCGGTATCCCCACGGTCTTCGGCGCGTGGATGGGGGGCTTCGCCTTCTCGCCCGCCGCGGCCGCGTTCGCGTTCGGTATCGCAGCCGGCGCCATTGCGCAGGTCATCTGGACGATCGCACGCACCATGAGCGGTGAGGCGGCGATGACCCGCGGGCTGCCGACCGTCGGATTTCTCACCGGCCTCGTCGTCATGTACGGGACGAGTCTCGTAGCGGCCTGACGCGCGTAACATTCGCCGATGAAAAAGACACTGGTCGTTCCGGTTGCCTTGCTCGTCGCGTTCGGTGCCTGTTCCGGGGGAGGAGGGAGCGATGCGTCCGGCGACATCGACATGATCGAGGGACAGAGGTTCGAGCCCGAGACCCTCACGGTCCAAGCCGGAGACACGATCACGTTCGTCAACTCATCGAACGAAACGCACACCGTCACCGCCTACGAAGATGAGATCCCGGACGGAGCTGCGTACTTCGCGTCCGGCGATTTCTCGAACGAGGAGGAGGCGCGCGCCGACCTCTCCGGCGGACTCATCGATCCGGAGGCGACCTATGAGATAACGCTCGACGAGCCGGGTACCTACCAGTATTTCTGCATCCCGCATGAGGGGGCCGAGATGACGGGGGAGATCGTCGTCGAGTAACCGTAGGGTCTGGCGTCGTGGAGCTTGAGATCGTCAGCGACGGGAACCGGCTCAGCGCCGGCTACGTGGTTCCGGAGAGGCCGCGCGGCCTCGCGGTCCTGCTGCACGGCATCCCTTCGACCGCGCCCCCGGCCCTCGGAGACGGGGGCTACCCGGCCCTCGCCGAGCGCTTCGCGCTCGCCGGATGGGCCGCGCTGTGGGTGGACATGCGAGGGGTGCGCTCCTCGGAGGGCTACTTCTCGATCGAGGGTTGGGTCCGGGACGCGACGACGACTCTCGAGTTCGCACGTTCGCAACCTGAGGTGCGCGACCTCCCGGCCGTCTTCGTAGGGTCCTCGGCGGGCGGAGCCGTCGCGACGGTCGCCACGCGGCGCGGTGCGCGCGTGGAGGGCCTCGCGCTGCTCGCGGCGCCGGCGTCGTGGGTCTC
>JBOGXG010000223.1:0-18302 GCA_050694195.1 Actinomycetota bacterium
ATGACGCCGCTGTTGGGCTCGAAGCCATCCATCTCCGTCAGCAGCTGCTGCAGTGTTTGCTCTTGTTCTTGGTGCGCACCCAGTTGGTTGCCTGCCGCTCCCGAGCGCGACTGGCCGATTGAGTCGATCTCGTCGATGAAGACGATCGCCGGCGCGCGCTCGCGCGCCTGCTTGAAGAGATCGCGTACACGAGCCGCGCCCAGGCCCACGAACATCTCGATGAACTCGGCGGCGGAGATATAGAAGAAGGGGACGTTGGCCTCGCCGGCAACGGCGCGGGCGAGGAGGGTCTTCCCCGTTCCGGGCGGCCCCACGAGAAGGACCCCCTTCGGGATGCGGGCTCCGATCCGCTGGAACTTCTGGGGTTTGCTGAGGTATTCCACGAGCTCCTGCAACTCGGTCTCTACCTCGTCGACGCCGGCGACATCCGCGAACGTCGTCTTGAGGTCGGTGCGGTCGTAGAGCTTCGCCTTGTTCTTTCCGAACGACAGGGGGCCCGCGCCTCCGCCGCCGAGCTGGCTTCGCATCCGTCGCATGATGAAGAAATAGATCCCGAGGATCACCAGGAAAGGAAGCAGGCTGAGTAGCGCCCCTGCCCACGCGCTCGGTTGGGTCGCGGTGACCTCCACGCCCTGACCGAGAAGCAGGTCGACCAAGTCGTTGGTCTCGTAGTTCGGCGGGATCGTCGTCGTGAAGTCCGTGGCCTCGCTGTCCTCGGATGAACCTTCGAACGCGCCCTCGACGGTTCCCGAGGAGATGTTGGCTTCCGTGACCCTGCCGTCTTCCGCGAGGCTCAGGAATCGGGAGAAGGGGATGTCATCGCGGCCTCCACTCGGGAAGAACAGCGCCTGCGCGAGGAAGAAGATCGCGAGCGCGGCCGCGAGCCAGCCCAGGCCACGCCACCGGTTCTCCGGAACGTCACCCGGGCGGCCCGGCCCGACCGGGCCGACGTCCTTGCCCGGACCTAGTTTGCTCGAACGACGTTCCTTACCCTCCGCCATGAACCCACCCTACCCACGCAGCGCCAACAACGTGCTTCGGACGACGGGGGCGCTCGTAGGATGCGGGCATGAACATGGACTCGATCGCGAGCGTGACGCTCCCCGACGCCGATGGAGATGAGGTTCGACTCGGGGATCTGTGGGCCGACCACAAGGTCTTGATCGTGTGGCTGCGGCACTACGGGTGAACGTTCTGCCGCGATTACGTCACGCAGTTGCGTGACCGGAAGGACGACATCGCCTCGACGGGGGGCCGCGTCGTCGCGATCGGGATGGGGCGACCCGACATGGCCGCACATTTCCGTGACCAGTTCGATGTGCCGTTCACGCTCCTCGTCGACCACACCAAACAGACCTATCGTGCGCTCGGGATCAAGAAAGGCACCTGGCTCCAGGTGAGCGGACCTCAGAACTGGCCGCGCTTCGCGAAAGCGTTCCTCTCCGGCAAGGGTGTCGCGCGTCCGCAACAGGACCCCCTCCAGATGGGCGGAGTGGCGGTCGTGCAGCCGGGTGGCGACGTCAGCTTCATCCACAGATCCGAAGCATCCAGCGACAACCTGCCGGTCGACGATCTCCTCGACGAGCTCGGGTGAAGTTCCTACTTCCCACTGTCCTTCTCATAGGGGTCGTGGTGATCCTGTCGGGAGCGGGGCGCCGCGGTGTGCGAACGGGCCGGTCGATCTTCTTCGCAGTGGGCGTGATGCTCTTGCTCGCGGTGATCTTCGCCTACATCGTCCAACAAGCCACCTAGTACAGATTCTGAATCAGAACTGCTGCGCTATGTGCACACTCGCTGCAGGAGAAAAATGGCGCCTCGTTTCTAGTGCAGCGACTGTAGGCATTGCGCAGTGATCCTGCGGAAGGAATCAGGCTGCGAAGATCAGGCGTTCGGCAACCTTGCGGGCCCGCCGCGTCGTGCGCCGGTAAGCCTCCTCGAGCTCCTGTCGCGGCTGGTCGCGGAAGCCGAGCGCGACCCCCAGCGCCTCGAGCTCCTCCGGCTTGACGGGGAGAGCATCGACCGGCCGGGCGTACATGAAGAAAAGGCGGTTACGGATCCGTAGGAGGAACCTGTAGGCATCAGTGAGGTGCAACTCGTCGTCACGGGAGAGGAAGCCGGCGGCGCGCGCTCCCTCGATCGCTTCGAGGGTTCCCACGACCCGGAGTTCGGCCGCCGTATGCGCGTGCTCGAGTTGGATGATCTGGACCGCGAACTCGACATCGGAGATGCCGCCCGGCCCCAACTTGATGTGGCGCCGAGGATCCGTTCCCCGCGGGATGCGTTCACGCTCCATCCTCGCCTTGAGATGACGGATCTCCGATAGCGCGGAGGAGCGGAGGGTGAAGGGATAGGCGAACTCTCGCGTTGCGGCGATGAACCGTTCGCCTAGGTCCTTGTTGCCTGCCGCCACACGCGCCTTCAAGAGAGCTTGGTGCTCCCACGGTTGCGACCAACGTCCGTAGTACTCCAGATAGGAATGGAACGATCGTGCGAGGGGGCCGGCTTTCCCTTCGGGGCGGAGCGCCGCGTCGATCCGGAACGTCTGTCCCTCCGGTGTCACCTCGCCGATCGCGCGGACGAGTTCCTCGGCCCTCTTCTCCCCTACCTGGGGGTCGCCCTCGTAGACAAACATCACATCGATGTCCGAGGAGTAGCCCAACTCCCGGCCTCCGAGCTTCCCCATGCCAATGACCGCGAACGGCTCATCACCGTCGCCGAGGGCCGCCTCCAGGCAGGCGTCGGCGAGATCGGACAGGTAGGTCCCCACGGTCGTCACGTCCGCCTCGCCGGCGACGTCGGCGATCCCGATGCTGAGCGTCTCGCGACGCTTGAACCGGCGCAGGCCCTCCAGCAGTCGTTCGGGACCACGCCACTCGAGCGATGCCTTCGACCCGTGCACCAAACGGTCGCGATCCTTCGGTTCATCCAGCGTCGTGGGGGCCGCGATCGTGTAGATCTCCTCCGGAACGTGCGCGAGCATCTCGCCGAGGAACCTCCCGCTCCCCAGAACGCGCGCCAGCAGCGCGAGACCCGGAGGGTTGTCGCGCATCGACGTCAGCGCGTCGAGCCGTCCATGGATCGCCTCGCCCAATCGGAGGAACGCGAAGAGACCCTCATCCGGCATCGGTGTCGCGGCGAGAAACCTCAACAGAGCCGGGGTGAGAACCCGGAAGAGCTTGGCGCGTCGGGAGGTGCCGGAAACGAGACCGCTAAGGGTGCGCGCAGCACGATCGACATCTTTGTAGCCGAGGACGCGCAACCGGTCTTTGAGCGCGTCGCTGGACAGCTTCGTTCCCGGCGCATCGGACAGCGACTCGATCATCGGGCGGTAGAAGAGCTTCTCGAAACGCCCGCGGACGTCGGCGAGCACGGCTCGATGCCGGTCCTCGAAACGAGATGTCGCGCTCGCGGCCGGTGAGTCGCCGAAGCCCAGTGACCGCGCGAGGCGGCCGACCTCGTCGGGATCCGTGGGGATATGGTGGACCTGGCGTTCCCGCCACAACTGCAACCTGTGCTCCACGTTGCGCAACCACCGATAGGCAACCTCGAGACCGGCTGCATCCTCCTCCGCGAGGTACCCACTGTCCGTCAGGGCATCGATGACGGCAAGGGTGTTGCCGCCCCGCACGCCGGGGTCGGCGCTCCCGTGCACCAATTGAAGGAGTTGGACGGAGAATTCGATGTCTCGGATGCCTCCGGGCCCCAGCTTCACATCGTTGGCCTCGCTCGTCTTGGAGCGGCGCGCACTCAGTTGCGCGTGGCTCTCGACGCGCTCCTTCATCTTGCGTATCTCCGCCACCCGCTCCTCGGAGATCTCGCCTGGATAGATGAAGGGAAGGGTCTCGCTATGGAACGCTTCGCCGATCTCCACATCCCCGGCCGCCAGTCGTGCCTTGATCAGAGCCTGGAACTCCCACGGCTGCGCCCACCGCCGGTAGTACTCGACGTAAGCCGCGAGCGACCTCACCAGGGCGCCGCTTCGACCCTCCGGCCTCAGGTTGAGGTCGATCCTGAACGGTCGGCCCTCGGGGGAGTGTTCCCCGAGCGCCTCGACCAGAGAGCGCGCCGTACGCGTCCCGGCTTGCATGTCTTCGGCGAGGAACATCAGGTCGATGTCCGACGAGTAGTTCAGCTCGCGCCCGCCGAGCTTGCCCATCGCGAAGACGGCGAATCCCGCGGGAGGGTCGAGGTGCTCGAGGGTCGCCACGATGCTGGCATCGGCGAGATCGGCGAGCGCCCTTCCTACCTCCTCCAGTCGCAGTTCACCCGCGACGTCGCGGGCCGCGATCTCGAGGAGCCGGCGTCTCTTCTCCAGTCGTAGGCCGGGGAGGCCGTCCGCCGAGTAGGCGGACTTCATGACCTCCACGTAAGCGCTCGGCAACGGCTCCTCGGAGGCGAGCAGGTCGAGCGCGCGATCGTCTTTCTCGAGGAACGACGTGAGCGAGGTGCTTGCTCCGGCGAGAGCGGCTCGGCGGGAGTCGAGAACGCCGGTGCCGGTCATC
The DNA here is from genome assembly GCA_050694195.1 of Actinomycetota bacterium. Lineage (GTDB taxonomy): Bacteria > Actinomycetota > CADDZG01 > CADDZG01 > WHSQ01 > JBOGXG01. The sequence goes on from JBOGXG010000223.1 coordinate 4,503, forward strand.
TCACTCATCTTGAACCCACTCTACTTTGGTCCTGGAGACCTAAGCTGACCTGCGAAAAGCCGGCTTCGTTGTGTACCGGCCACAAAACGACTCCCTATTTTTCTCAGTCCGATCGGCTACCACCCCATCAGGAACCTGGCCTAAGGTGCCGAACTGGAAGCGCGGTAAGCAAAGGCACGACCGCAGATCTCAGCCAGAGATCTCACCAGCCGATCCAGCTTCGTCCGTGTTCGCGGGGTGGATGCGCACCACCTTTCCGGAGGAGCTGGGCCAACGCCAAGAAGGTCACACAGGGTGTCACCGCGTTGACGTGGTGCCCCCGGATGGCGGAACCACGCGGTCTCGTCCTCCGAACGCGAGCGATCGACCGTGACCTTCGCGACGCCAGGAGGTGAGAACGACGGGCGATCCCACCCGTTCTCTCGTGAAGAAAGCGGCTGTCGTATTCGCCGTTATCGCCGCCCTTTCGGCGGTGCTCAGCACCCCCGCCTCGGCTCATCACGTAAGGAACCATTTCAAGGAGAGGCGACACATCGAGCACAGAGCTCGCAAGGTGACAGGTTCTCCGTACAGGTACGGTGGCAGCTCACCCCGCGGGTTCGACTGCTCGGGCTTCACCCGCTGGACGTACCGGCGTCACGGAGCCACTCTCCCGCATTCCTCGAGCCAGCAGTTCAGCATGGGGAAGCGCCGCGGGCACAAGCGGATCTGGCGACGCGCTCGTCTTGAGCCGGGGGACCTCGTCTTCCACAAAACGACGAGCGCCCGCGTCGGCCATGTCGGTATCTACATCGGTAAGGGCAAGTTCATCTCCGCCACATCTTCGGAGGGAGTGCGCGTCCGGAGCCTGTACGACTCGTACTGGGGGCCGCGCTGGGTCGGAGCGACACGCGTCCCCGCGGTGCAGCGCTAACCGCCCAACCTCGCGGGTCAGAGGAGAGGCAAGTAACGCTCGACCTCGTAGGGAGCGACGTGAGACTTGTACTGGTCCCACTCGGCCCGTTTGTTACGGAGTAGATACTCGAACACCTCTTCGCCAAGGGTGTCGGCGACCAACTCCGATGCTTCCATCTCCCTGAGGGCCTCGTTGAGGTCCTCGGGGAGATGCTTTATCCCTCTCGCCCGGCGCTCGTTCTCCGTCATCTCGTAGATGTTGTCGGTCTCCTCGGGCGGCAGCTCGTAACCCTCCTCTATCCCCTTCAGGCCGGCGGCGAGCATCACCGAGAACGCCAGGTACGGATTGCATGCGGGATCCGGTGAGCGGAACTCGATGCGGGTCGATTGATCCTTCCGTGGTTTGTACATCGGAACTCTGATCAAGGCCGAGCGGTTATGACGTCCCCAGCACACGTACACCGGCGCCTCCGGGACGGGGTAGCCGCGTCCGGTTATCAGGCGCTTGTACGAGTTCACCCACTGGTTCGTCACCGCGGTGATCTCGCGGGCGTGCGTGAGCATCCCGGCGATGAAGGCCTTCGCCACCTTCGACAGGTGGTACTCGTCCGAACCATCGTGGAACGCGTTCTGATCGCCCTCGAAGACGGAGAGATGGGTATGCATCCCGTTCCCCGGTAGATCCGTCGACGGCTTCGGCATGAACGTCGCGTAGAGGCCGCGCGCGGCCGCGAGTTCCTTCACGACGAGACGGAAGGTCATGACCGAATCCGCCATCGTGAGGGCGTCCGCGTGACGAAGATCGATCTCATGCTGTGAGGGGGCCACCTCATGGTGGGAGAACTCAACAGGGATCCCGAGCTGTTCGAGAACGCTGATCGCCTCACGCCGCAGCTCCTGCGTGACGGCGGTCGGCGTGTAGTCGAAGTAACCGCCGGTATCGATGGGGGTGGGGTCGTTGGGGCTCTTGAAGACGAAGAACTCGGTCTCGGGATGGACGTAGAACGTGAACCCGCGCTCCGCGGCCCTCTCGAGGTTCCGCCGAAGCACGTAGCGCGGGTCTCCCCAGAACGGACGTCCGTCCGGCGAGTAGATGTCGCAGAACATCCGCGCGACCCCGCCGGACTGCTGGTCACCTCTCTGAGGCATGATCTGGAACGTCCCCGCGTCCGGACGCGCGAGCATGTCCGATTCCTGCACGCGCGCGAACCCCTCGATCGCCGAACCGTCGAAGCCGATGCCTTCGTCGAACGCCTGCTCTATCTCCTCAGAGGTCACGGCAAAGGATTTGAGGAACCCCAGTACGTCCGTGAACCACAGCCATACCAGTCGGATGCCCCGCTCTTCGACGGTACGCAGCACGTAATCTTGTTGTCTCTCCATGCCGGGAGCTTACGCTGGTGAGGTTTCGGAAACGTTAAATAGTGACGCCTGAGATGTCGTCGCACCCTCGTGGTTAGGCTTGTCCCATGCTGAGAGTGGCCCTTGCGCAGTTGAACCTCATCGTGGGCGATATCTCCGGCAACATCGGCCGGATCCTCGATGCGATCGAGCGAGCCGACGCCGATGGCGCCCAGATACTCGCGCTCCCCGAACTGGCGATCCCGGGCTATCCCCCGGAGGATCTCGTACAGAAGGGTGCCTTCCTCCGAGCGAACCGAGCTGCGCTCGACCGCGTCGCCGCCGCGACGGACGACCTCGTGGTCATCGTGGGTTTCGTCGAACCGGACGGCGGACGCCTCTTCAATTCGGCGGCCGTCTGTCAGCGCGGCGAGATCGTTGCGATCTACCGCAAGCAACTGCTTCCGAATTACGGGGTCTTCGACGAGCAGCGCTACTTCACATCGGGCACCGATCATTACCTCTTCGACAGCGGCTCCGCCGTGATCGGTGTCTGCATATGTGAAGACGCGTGGCGCTCCGACGGTCCGCTCGTCTCGCAAGGAGATCTCGGCGCGCAGACCGTGATCAACATCAACGCTTCGCCCTTCCACAAGAACAAGCTCGAGGAACGGGAACGCATGCTGTGCGAGAGGGCACGGCGCGCGCGGTCGTCCATCGCCTACGTCAACATGGTCGGTGGTCAGGACGAACTCATCTTCGACGGCGGTTCGCTCATCATCGACGCGTCCGGAGAGGTCGTAACTCGCTTCCCGCAGTTCCAGGAACACGTGGCAACCGTCGATCTACCGCTCGGGGAGAGCCGCGATCTGCACACGTCGGCGTCGGTCGTCCGTGTCCCCCTCGAGGTTCGCCCCCCGCGCCCGGCGACCACCCCGAACGTGATGGTCGAACCGATGAGCGACGCAGCCGAGGTGTACGAGGCGCTGAAGATCAGTCTTCGTGACTACCTCGGGAAGAACGGGTTCTCGAAGGTAGTGATCGGGATGTCGGGGGGCATCGACTCGACGCTCACCGCCACCATCGCGGTCGACGCGCTCGGTCCCGACGCGGTCCTCGGCGTGACGATGCCATCCGGTTTCTCGTCGTCCCACTCCGTCTCCGATTCGGAGAAGCTCGCCGCGAACCTCGAGATGGAACTCCTGACGATCCCGATCGCCGAACCCTACGAGACGTATCTCGCGGGATTGGAGAAGGTGTTCGGCCCCCACGAGATGGGTCTCGCCGAGGAGAACCTGCAGGCTCGCATCCGAGGAACACTCCTCATGACGGTCTCCAACCGCTACGGACATCTCGTGATAGCGACCGGGAACAAGTCGGAGATGGCTTGCGGTTACTCCACCCTCTACGGGGACATGGCGGGAGGTTTCGCTCTACTGAAGGATGTCTTCAAGACCGAGGTCTATGCGCTGGCCCGCTATCGGAACACGCTGTCGCCGGTCATCCCGGAGGGCGTGCTGACGAAACCTCCCTCCGCGGAGCTCAGGCCCGGTCAGCAGGATTCCGATTCCTTACCGTCTTACGACGTGCTCGATCCGATCCTCGAGGCCTACATCGAGGAGGACGCCGACGCGGCCGAGATCGTGAGTCGTGGGTTCGAGCGCGACGTCGTACAGAAGGTCCTGGCTCTCGTCGATCGCGCGGAGTACAAGCGTCGCCAGGCCCCCGCGGGGCCGAAGGTTACGACCAAGGCTTTCGGACGCGACCGGAGACTGCCGATAACGAACAAGTGGAGGGATCTTGCCGACGCGAGCCTTCCAGAGCGCGTCGTGGGTGTCGGCGAGCCGGATGAGGGAGCGGGACCGTGAGGATGTGGACGCTGTTGCTCTTGTCGGACCAAGCGTCCGACGAGCGCGACGTCCTCCCCGCGTTTCCGATCGGGCCTTGGCGAGTGACGACGGTCCCACTCAAGACGACGCTGCCGGAGGAGTTGATCCCGATCCACCCCGATCTCCTGCTGATCGATGCGACCGTCGACGTCGGTGCGGCCGAGGAGACGACCCGGAAGCTCTCGCTCGCCTGGGAGATCGGACTTCCCCCCATCCTCGTAGTACTGGCCGAGGACGGTGTGACGCGCTTCCGCCTTGAGGTCGGAGCCGACGACTTCGTGCTGAACACCGCGTCCGCGGGAGAGATCTCGGCTCGCTTGGATCTGCTCGGCCGCAGGTCGGGACGGGGCGACGATCCCACCGTCGTCAAGATCGGCGACCTCACCATCAATCCGGAGAACTACCAGGTCTACGTCCGGGGCCAACCGCTCGATCTCACTTACAAGGAGTTCGAACTACTGAAGTTCCTCGCGCAGAGACCCGGACGCGTGTGCGACCGCGATCTGCTGCTCCGCGAGGTATGGGGTTACGACTACTACGGCGGGACGCGCACGGTGGACGTGCACATCCGGAGGCTGCGCGCCAAACTGGGGGCCGAACACGAGGCGCTCATCGAAACGATCCGCAACGTCGGGTACAGGTTGGCTCCTCGCCCGCGCGAGAGGTAGGCGCGGCCGGTGTCGCTCGTCGCCGCGATCCTGATCGCGTACTTCTTCATCGATTGGCCCTGGGGACTGCTGCTGGTGATCCCGGCCGCGTTGTTGGAGGCGTTCGAGATCATGCTGTTCCTCCGGTGGCGCAAGGTGAAGTCGCTAACCGGAGCGGAGACCCTGATCGGGGCGACCGGCAAGACGGTCTCGCCATGCGAACCGACGGGCCAGGCTCAGATCCGCGGGCAGCTATGGACCGTCGAGAGCGACGAGCCGTTGGAGCGAGGGACGGAGGTCGAGGTCCTCGCCCACGACGGACTGAAACTGAAGGTGACCCGCCGGCCCTCCCCAACGCGAAGTTCTCCATCAAGCGCGGAATAGTTCGCGTCCTGGTGGAAAAGTTCGCGCTCCCTGGGTTGGGCTAGTGCTCGCGAGGTTCTTCCGGTGCCTCGCCGGTGATCTCTCGTAGGGCCTGCTCGATGAGGCCGACGACCTCCATGTCCGGATCGTGAACGAACGCTCTCCGCAGCGGCTGCACCGCCCGGGGATCGCCGAAGTCCGCGACCACCCTCACCGTCGCGGCGCGCACCTGCGCGTCGGGGTCGTTGAGCCTGGTGATCAGGGCTTCGACGGCCTCGATCGCCTGCATGGCACCGAGGCCCAAGACGGCCAGTAACCGCCTCTTCGGATCGCGATCCTCCAGATCCGTCACGAGCTTGTGCGTCGCGTGTCCTTGGACGAGGATGTCGCCGACCATGCCCCGTAGCTCGGGAGGGACATCCGGAAGCGACGCCAGCAAGCTGTCGATGGCAAGGTCGCCCATGTCCACCAGCAGATCCGCCGCGACCCGGCGATGGCTCGGGTACTTGAGGGCCCGGAGCAAGAGTTCGACGACCGACTCCGGGCTGCGACTCAGCAGTGCTTGGCGCGCCGCCTCGCGCACCTCGTTCGACGGGTCCCTTATGCCGTCCAGCAGGTACGGCAACGAACGGTTGTCCTCGATCTTGGCGAGCAGCGCGACGGCCATCGATCTCACCTTCGTCTCCGGGTCGCGCAAGCGTTCGCCGATCGCGTCGACGTCGATGGGACCGGGGTGCGCCAGCAGGGCTTGCAACGTCCCGACACGCACCTCCGGACTGGGATCGTCGAGCGAACCGATGAGATGGTCGGCCGGACGATCGTTCCCGCGGGAGAGGACGTAGGCACCGAGGACCCTCTCCTCGGGATCGACGCTGTCGAGCGCTCGCCGGCCGAGTAGAACCAGCACGCGTCCATCGATGCGTCGCAACTCGTCGACGATGCGAGCCTGGACGTCGGGGGCCGCCGAGGGGAGTGACGCCCACAGGAGACCGAACGCTTCAAGTGCGGCGTGCCCGCCCAAACCCTCGACCGCCTTGAAGGCGACGTTCTGATCAGGATCGTTCAGCGCGCGGGCCAGAAGGAGAGCATCCTCGTCCGTAGTGCCGACGAGTAACCCGACGCCCTCGACGCGCACGGCAGGGTCGTCGCTCGACAGCGCGGCACCGGCTCCTCTGAGGCGCACCTCCGCCGGCGAATCCGAAAGGGCTCGTACGGCCGCGGCGCGAACCTTCGCGGACGTGTCTTTAGCGACCATGTCGATCAGCGCCTCGGCGGTGTCCCCCGCCACCGCGGTGCCACACGACTCGACCGCGGCCAGGCGCTTGTTCGCGTTCGGATGCCTGAGGTCCGCGAGGGGGCCCCGCGTCGTCGGCTCGGCGGTGGGCTCGACGGGAGGCTTCCCGCTCGGCGCGCGGCGCGACCACCATTCTCGATCGCTCACCGAGTGCTCCATCCCATCCGGCCCTCGGTCACGAGAGCTCCGCGTCCGGCGCATCGCGCTCCTCCACAGCATCCAGGATGACGCGCCGGATCCGTTCCGACGGAACGCCCTTCAACACCGCGATGCCTCCGAATCCCGCATGCTCCTGAGGCTTGTCGATGAGCCTCACCACGAGGGGGCCGGAGGCGGAGTCCATCAGTTCGTAGAGCGCGGTCATCTTGCGGCCGGTCAACGAGGCGTCCACGAGGAGCACGTCGGGATACAGCTCGCGCGCCAGCCGGACGGCCTGATAGCCGTCGGCCGCCTCCGCCACCACCTGCCATCCCCAGGCGCGGACCAGCGCGGCGAGCGTAGAGCGGGCCGCGGATGTCGCCCCGGCCACCACAACGTGCAATCACGTCAACCTTCCTCTGGGCATTTCTGGAAGCATGGCAGTGTTGGAAGAAAAAGACATCTAACTTTGGACGACATTCTGAGGGGCGACGGGCGTAGCCCGCGTCCCGAAGGGCTTAGCCCCCCGCGGCGCGGCGCGATAGCCCGGCGGGGTGTGGGCGGATGGCTAGCTGGGGAGCTTGACCAGGCGCTCCCGGATCGCCTTGGACGCCGCCTGCGTGCGGTTGCTCACCCGGAGCTTGCGGAAGATGCTCGAGAGGTGGCTCTTCACCGTCTTCTCGCTGAGGAAGAGTTCGGTGGCGATCTGGTCGTTCGTGGCGCCCTTGGCGAGTAGCTGAAGGACCTCCAGCTCCCGCTCGCTGAGGCCCTGGCCGTCCTTGTCCTCACCCCGGCCACGGGCGAGAACCCGCTGGGCCACAGCCGGATGGAGGTAAACGCCCTTCCCCGAGAGCGCTGTCTCGACCGCCTCCGTGAGCTGCTGGCTGCTCGCCTCCTTGAGGAGGTATCCGCAGGCCCCCGCGGCCAACGACCGGTCGACGTACTCCTCGGTGTCGTAGGTCGACAGCATCAGAACGGGTACCTCGGCATGCGTCGCCTTCATCTTGGCAAGCGTCCAGATGCCGTCGTGCTCCTGCATCCGGGAATCGAGGAGCACCACATCGACGGTGTTGGCATCGAGTACCTGCAGGGCCTCCGGACCCGACGACGCCTCGAGCACGTCCATCTTCAGGAGCGTCTCGAGCAGGAGGCGCAGTCCCTCGCGAACGACCGGATGATCGTCCACCAGGAGAACGGTCTTGCCTTGGGTCTCACTCATCCCGTTGATTCTCATCCAATCCGAGCCGCTTATGCGGTATTCATCACCCCGTGAGCTCCACCCACATGACGGTCCCCTCGCCCGGCTTCGACTCGACGCCCATGGTTCCACCGGCGAGACGGACCCGGGAGCGCATGATCGCGATCCCTTGATGCTGACGGAATGAATCCTCCGCCTGTTCGGCGGGCTCGAAGCCTTTTCCCGCGTCGGCGACCGACAGTCTCAGGTGCCCGGGTTCGAAGACGAGCGCGACCTCGGCCTCCGCCGTTCCCGCGTGCTTCCGAACGTTGCTCAAGGCCTCTTGGACGAAACCGAAGATCAGCGCGAGCGCCTCCGGATCCGCCTCCCGCACGGAACCCTCGACGGCGTAGGTGATCTGGAGGCCCCATTGCGATGCGAAGTCACCGACGAAACGCTCGAGACCGCCGGCGAGGTCGGTCCACTCCGGCGCCGCAGGTGTCAGTTCGAGGATCGCGCCCCGTAGATCATCGAGCGCGTCGAGTACCGCGGTGCGCATCGATCTCAACATCTTGCGCGCCGCCTCCGGATCGTCGACGACGCCGTCCATGACCTCCATCTGTATCGCAACGTTGGTCAATACCTGAGTGATGCCCTCGTGCATCACCGACGCGATACGGGCCCTTTCCTGGAGCAGAGCGTTGTTGCGGATCACCGCCGCGTCTCGACCGCGCGTCATGCCGAGCGCGAACAAGGTTGCGAAGACATCGATGCCGTCCGCGCTGTACGCGCCGCCCCCGCCGACCGCCAGAGTCATCTGTTCGCCGTACGCGGTGCCGACGCACCAGTCGTCGGACGGCTCCACGCCGAGCGGCGCGACCGCCGCGTCCAGTTCCGCCGCCGTCGGTGGCCTCGTCATCGCGACCGGGCCCTCCATGCGTCGCGTAGATCGTTGCCAGGTTCCGAGTTCGTCGAGGGACACGCAGAAGAGCTGCGCTCCATCGCGCTCCGGTCGGATCGCGACGAGGCAACGCCCGCCGGCGATCTCTGCGATCGATCGCAGCACATCGAGCTCGTCCTTCTCGCCGCGGGTCATGAGGTCCATCAACGGAACCCACCGCCGCAGAGCTTTCAACTCCCGAGCGCGGGCCCCGGCCCGGTGGAGCTCCCAAGCCGCCGATGCGAACCCTCCGAGCTTGGCGCCTAGTTCACCGCGCACCAACGCGCCGGCCCGGTCTCGATCGGGATCGACGAGGATGACGACGGCTTCCTCCTCCTCGGGCGAGGCTCCGATCGCCACCAGGGTCGCGACGCCGGAACTGTGGAGCCGGCGTCCCGGATCCCCGAGGTCGGTCGTCTCGAGGTGGCGCATCCCCGGCGCGGGCGGCAACTCGTCGAGGAGGCGACCGAGCAGATCGTCCCAGTGCAGGGGACGGCGGCCGTAGAAGGACCACTTCGAACGGTCCCGCCAGACGAGGACCCAGTGGGCCGCGTGGACGTGTGCCGCGAGCGCATCGAGCACGCCGGTCACCGGATCGGCGGCCGACGGGATGGAGAGGTCCTGCTGCTCGATCATGCTCCGCCTCGCTCCCGGGCCGGGAGAGCCGTATCGGTTCGCCAACCCAGCCCTAGGATCAATGCTAGTGGGAAAAGGTGGGCCTGCGGCGGACCGTCGAGGTTCATTGACTATCCTTGGGCGCCGATGGGGCCCCTAGCTCATCAGGTAGAGCACCGGACTTTTAATCCGGCGGGCAGGGTTCGAGTCCCTGGGGGCCCACCTGCACCACGTTGCCCCCCTCGTTCTATGTCAGTTTGACAACGCACCAGGTTGTTTTCCTTACATGATTGGCGCGCGACGTTGTCGTTCTTACATGGAACGGGCTAAGGCGCCTCGGTCACACAGTGGGAGGAGCCGTAGGAGGCGGGGCTGCCGGCTGCACCGGTGTCGTGGTGGCTGCCTGCGATGCCTTGATCTGCTTCGAGCGGGCGACGCCCATGATGCTGCCGGCGAGGGCGAGCGCTCCCGCGAGAGTCGCCAGCCAGGCGCCGATCTGCGACGTCACCTCGATGTTCCCTTCGTCCAACCCCGCGTTGATCGCGGCCTTGGCGAGATCCTCGTCGATGTTGTATTCCTCGGCGACGCTGCTGCTCTCGAACTCCGCCAGAGCGTCGCCCGGCGCGACCGACGAGTAGCCTGCGGCGAACAGCACGAGCGCGGCGAACACGATGGCCGCTATCGATACGCCCTTGCCCCCGGACTGCCTCCCTCGTACGTAGAGGACGATGCCGAGGATCAGCAACACGACGCCGAAGCCGAGGGTGCCGGTGCCGGCGGTGAGGTCGGTGCCCTTGAAGGTCGTCGTCGGGTCGCCTTCCGGAGAGAAGTCCATCCAGCTCAGGAACCCCGCGATGATGCTGAGCAGCCCTCCGACCAGGATCAGGGCGGCGGGGATCGATTGGTCTCTTGCCCCTGTCTGCATCGGTTGTCTCCCTCTACGTCGGTGACGGTTACCTCCGAACCCTCCCACGACGGCACACCTCTAAACCGTTTTTCCCTTGCGTCCCGCTTTGTCCACGACCACCCTCGACTATGCTTGGGTCGTCATGGGTGGCACCTTGCTCGTACGGATCGTCATGGCGGTGGCGGTTGCGGCGGTGACGATGCTCGTTGGTGCCGAGATCTTCCGGCCCGAGCTCAGCGAATGCCGCGACACGATCATGATCCGGGCCGCTTGCGCCGCACCCCGCGCCAACTCCTTTTTCGTCGCGGCCATAGGTCTGATCGGAGGTCTCCTGACTCTTGTCCTCTCCGGCTTCCTCCTCAGGTGGTGGCGCTGAGCCGGGCGAACCACGACGGGGGTCAGCGCGGCGGTAGCTTCGCCAGTTCTTCGTAGAGGGCGCGCGCCGAAGCCTCTCCGAGGCGCAAGCTCTCCAGCCGAAAGCTCTCGTCGGGCGCGTGATAGGCGTCCTCCGCCAACGTGAATCCGCTCAAGACGACGGGGATGTCGCGCGCGGCGAAGGCCGCCAACACCGGGATCGAACCGCCGGAACGGATCAGCGCGGGGGCCGTTCCACAGGCTCGTTCCAACGCCGTCTGTGCCAGACGTAACGCCGGGGTCGTCGGATCGAAAACGGCGCTGTCCCCTCGATTCGTGAAGACGTCGATCTCCGTGCCCTCGGGTGCCGCCGCGCGCATCAGATCCTCGAGGGTCTTCGCCATGTCGGCGCTGTTCTGGCCCGGCGCGAGGCGCATCGCGAGAACCGCCTGCGCGGCCGCGGGGACGATCGTCCGCAATTGGACGGCATCGCCGCCGGCGATCCCATTCACGTCGAGCGAGGCGTCGGCCCAGTTCCTCCGGTAGTACTCGCGGCCGGCGTTCCCATCGAGCGGACGCCCGCCGACCTCCGCGATGACGTCATCGCCCGGTGGTAGCTGAGACCACGCCGCGAGTTCGTCCGGCGTCGGCTCGAGGATCCCCGCGCGCAGCTCGGGCCGCAAGCGTCCGTCGGGTCCCGGTAAGACGGCCGCGAGCATCGAGTGCATCACGTGGGTGGCGTTTAGAACGCTCCCTCCGTAAACCCCTGAATGAAGATCGCGCGAGGCGGTCCGGATCTTTATCTGCATCTGGACCATGCCGCGGACCCCGAGTGTCAGCGCCGGTGTATCCGCATCCAGCATCTCGCTGTCGAAGACGATGCATGCGTCCGCGCCGAGCTCGTCTCTTTCGACCCAGCCGGCGGCGCTATCGCCTCCGATCTCCTCCTCACCCTCGAGGAGAACCCGGACGTTTACGGGCAGGGTCCCCGCTCTCGCCAGCTCACAGGCGACGAAGAGGAGCGGGAAGAAGTTGCCCTTGTCGTCCGCCGCTCCGCGCGCGTAGAGCCGCTCGTTCCGGATGGTCGGCTCGAACGGTGGCGAGGTCCATGCCTCCAGGGGATCGGGCGATTGCACGTCGTAATGCCCGTAGATCAGAACGGTCGGCGCATCGGCGCGCGCCCCAGACAGCCGCCCGACCATGAGGGGATTCAGTTCGGTGCGAACGACCTCCGCCTCACCTCCGGCTTCGACGATGCGGTCGGCGGCCCACGCCGCGGCCCGCTCGAGGTCGGCCGGGTCACCTCCGCCAGACGAGATCGAGGGGATCCGTAACCATTCCGCCAGCTGCGTGATCAGGGTCTCGTTCATCGGGTGAGGCTAAGCGACCGACGATCGGCCGACTGCGCCCCGGTCAGAACGGGACTAGTCAATCCGAACCGGTTTCCGACGAACGTCCTTGTGGCGCTGGTTGGATTGACGTTTCCTTCCAGTCTGAGACGGAAAGGAACCCGCCATGGCGACGAGCGGAGGCATCACCACACTTCTTTGCAGCTTGATCGTCGCCGCGCTCACGCCGACGCCGGTGGAGGGGGCCTCGGACGAGACCTTCGTCGTCAACCTCGAGCCCTGCCACAGGGTGATCAGGTTGGATCCGGATGCCCGCGACACCGAGCGAACCCGAGACGGACTCCACGGCGACCCGAAGCAACACAAGTCCCACTGCTGAGGCTCCCCTTCCTTCCTTGCGTACTGCGGTGATCCCGGCGCGCCCTTAATCTTGCGTCTCGAGAACGAGACCCAGGGGGGAGATGGCCAAGTACCGCGAGCTGGTAGCCGCAGGCGTCGTCGTGCTCATGACGCTTACCGTGCCGGCCGGCGCGTTCGACCCATTCGGCCGGCCACCTGCGCGCCCCGGTCGAGCAACGACCGCCACAGGTGTTGGCGGCATCGGCATGCGGCCGTACAGGAACCTGGGCTCCTGGATCGACATGTTCGACAAAGGGCCCTGGGACGATCCCGAGCGCGCGGTTGCACGCGCTGCGAACCGAGGTGTCACCACGCTGTACATCCAGACGGCCAACTACCGGTCTCGCCGAGCGATATACCGTCCCCGCGCTCTGGGGAAGCTGATCGACGCGGCTCATCTCGCGGGACTCGATGTTGTTGCGTGGTACCTCCCTTCCTTCAAGCATCTGAAGAAGGACCTCAAGCGGTCGAAGGCGGCCATCGATTTCGAGACCGATATCGGGGGGAGATTCGATTCCTTCGCGATGGACATCGAATCCACCGAGGTCGACGACATCGATCGACGGAACGAGCGCATGCTCAGGTTGTCGCGGCGGGTCCGCAGGTACATCGGCGGAGCCTCGGTGATGGCCGCGATCGTTCCCGAGGCGGGAGCGCTCTATTGGCCCAGCTTCCCGTACGCGTCCGTCGCGAACCATTACGACCTCTTCATGCCGATGGGATACTTCACCTACCGCGTGCGAGGGCGCGCCGCCGTCAGGCGTTACACGCGCTCGAACGTCGATGCGGTTCGTTCGGGTGTCGGCGACGCGACCTTCCCCGTGCATCCGATAGGAGGCATCGCGGGCCGGACCCGCGCGGGTGAGGTGCGTGCCTACGTCAAGGCAGTGCAAGGCCGCGCGGCATTGGGCGGGAGCCTCTACGACCTACCGATCACGAAGAAGCGCGAATGGAGAGAGCTCGGGCCCCTCGCTCGCTGAGCGCGTTTCTTTTGTTCGGGCTTCGGGTAGGGGTCTCGGGAACTTCTAGGGGGTGAGTAAAGCTTGGGAGAGCACAAGTGTCCGGAGTGCAACGCTCCGATCGACGACGTTCGCGTGACCTGCCCTAACTGCGGTTACCAGTACGACCGTTCGGACTACGAAGACACAGAGGCGGGCAACGAGTTCCAGGCGGGCAGCGCTCTCGACGAGCAGGGCGAGGAGATGGTCGACCACCCCTCGGGCAATTGAACGCTACAGGTAAGGCGACTCGAGACTCTCTTCAACACTGCCGTCGCTCTTGAACAGCAAGAATCGGTCGAACAGCTGCATGAACCAGCGATCGTGGGTGACCGCGACCACCGTGCCCTCGTAGCGGAGCAGACCCTCCTCCAGCGCCTCTGCCGAATCGATGTCGAGGTTGTCGGTCGGCTCGTCTAGGAGCAACATCGTCGGCTTCTCCGATTCGATCAACAGCAGCTGGAAGCGCGCTTGCTGGCCTCCCGACAGGATCGG
>JBOGXG010000224.1:0-5649 GCA_050694195.1 Actinomycetota bacterium
GGCCCACCCCGATCCAGTGCGCGGCCTGCCGCAGGCTGAGGCCCTTCTCCGTTGCGAGCGCGTGAACCTCGGTGAAGGCCCGCTCCATGATCAATCTCAGACGGTCGTTGACCTCCTCGTCCGACCAGAAGTACGCCTGGATGTCCTGCACCCATTCGAAGTAGGAGACGGTGACGCCACCGGAGTTCGCCAAGATGTCGGGAACGACGAAGACGCCTCGATCGCCGAGGATCTTGTCGCCTTCGAAGGTCACGGGGCCGTTCGCCGCCTCGCAGACGATCTTCGCCTTGACGTTGTCGGCGTTCTTGACGCTGATGACGCCCTCGACCGCGGCGGGCACCAACACGTCGACCTCGAGTTCCAGTAGCTCCTCGTTGCTGATCGCCTCCGCGCCGGGGAATCCCAACACGGAGCTCGCCGCTTGCTTGTGACGGTTGATCGCCTCGGGGTCCAGGCCTTTCTCCCGATAGAGACCGCCCTCGACATCCGATACGGCCACGACCCTGCATCCGGCGTCGTGCAGGAGCTGCGCGGCGTGACCACCGACCTTCCCATAGCCCTGGATCGCAACCGAGATCTCGTCGATGGAGAGGCCGAGGGTTCGCAACGTCGAGAAGATCGTGTACATGACGCCGCGGGACGTCGAGCCGGCGCGTCCGCGCGAACCGCCGATCGCCACGGGTTTCCCCGTCACCACACCGGGCACCGAGAAGCCGGTGTTCATGGAGTAGGTGTCCATGATCCACGACATGATCTCGTCGTCGGTGTTCATGTCGGGGGCGGGGATGTCTCTCTCCGGCCCGATGAAGGGGAGGATCTCGGACGCGTAGCGCCGCGTCATGCGCTCGATCTCGGAGCGAGAGTGATCGCGCGGATTCACAGCTATGCCGCCCTTGGCGCCGCCGAAGGGGATCCCCGCGATCGCGCACTTCCAAGTCATCCACATCGCGAGCGCTTTGACCTCGTCGAGGCCCACAGCCGGGTGATAGCGGATCCCGCCTTTAGCCGGGCCGCGGGTGACGTTGTGGTGCACCCGGTAGCCCTGGTAGACGCGCGTGGATCCATCGTCCATCCGGAAGGGGACCGACACGACGAGGGCCCGCTTCGGGTTCCGAAGTATCTCGTGGACCCCGGGATCGAGGCCCATGATCTCCGCCGACTCGTCCAGCTGAGCCAGGGCGGTTTCCCATGCGGAGTCCTCGCCCGATCCGAGCCCCTTGTTGTTGATGTCTGTTACCACGGACCCTCCCGGACAGGCTTTCAGAGCGCCATTGCTTCTACAGCCGAGCCGGGTGTCGGATTCGAACCGACGGCCTGACGATTACAAATCGTCTGCTCTGCCAGCCTGAGCTAACCCGGCACTTACAACTCGAGATCTTCGCCCAGCGTACCCTCGAAACCCAGCATCCTTAATGCGAGCGACCCATCATGTGGTGCTCGAGCTTCCGCTTTATGCGCTGGAGGGCGTTGTCGATCGACTTGACGTGGCGCCCCAGCATGTCGGCGATCTGCTGGTACGACTTGCCGTCCATATAGAGCTGGAGGACCTCGGTCTCGAACGCCGACAACACCCTGCCCACCGACGCTCGGATGTTTGCTATCTCCTCCGCCGACACGACCAGGTCGGCCGGATCCGAGGTCGTCCTGGCCTCCAACGATTCCTCGAGGGATCGGGCGTCGTCGTTGTCATCGGGGGCCGGCTTGTTGAGGGATACGTAGGAATTGAGGGGGATGTGTTTCTGTCTGGTGGCGGTCTTTATCGCAGTGATGATCTGTCGCGTCATGCACAGCTCGGCGAACGCCCTGAAGGCTGTGTTCTTGCTGGGCTGGAAGTCCCTGATCGCCTTGTAGAGGCCGATCATCCCCTCTTGAACGATGTCCTCTTTGTCCGCGCCGGCGAGGAAATACGAACGCGCCTTCGCACGCGCGTAGTGGCGATAGCGATGTAGGAGGACTTCGATGGCTTGATCGTCGCCCCCGCGCGCGAGCTCGACGAGTTGTTCGTCGTCTTTACTTTCGCGCGGCCCCTTGGACATCCCCGCTCTCCTACCCCTCCCAGCCGGAGACGCACCATGTGGCACTGGGATGCTTCTTACGGTCACAGCGTAGCCGAGTGTTCTCGACGTCTCGCTACTTCGAACATCGCTACGGCACCGGCCACGGCAACGTTCAACGATCCGATGCGTCCGCCTTGAGGGATCTTCACCAGTTCATCACATCGTTGTCGAACCATCTTGGAGATGCCCCTGTCCTCCGCTCCCAGGACGAGTCCCAATGGTGGCGTCATCAACTCCGAGTTCCACACGTCCGCATCTGCCTCTCCTGCGAGGCCCACGATCCACACTCCGGCCCGCTGAGCCTCCTCGATCGCGCGGCCGAGGTTCGTAACCCTAGCGACAGGTACGACCTCGGCGGCACCGGCGGACACCTTCCTGACAGCGGGTGTCACCGATACCGAGCGATGAGATGGGAGAACCAGTCCCGTGAACCCCGCGCCGTCCGCACTCCGTAGGAGGGAGCCCAGGTTGTGAGGATCGGTGACGCCATCGAGGAAGAGGAGAGCGGGGGCCGGCGCGTCGAGCAACGCGGCAAGCGATGAGTAGCGGTAGCTCCCCGCCTCCGCCACTGCCCCCTGATGGTTCACCCCGCCGGCGAGCGAGTCGAGCTGCGCCCGCGGGACCATCCGAACTGGTATCGCGGCGGCCTCCGCCCTCCTTCGGATCTCTCCGAGGGTCCCCGAGGGAGCGAGACCCTGCCCGATCAAGATCCGCTGGACGGCAGCGCCGCTCTTCAGGAGCTCGAGAACCGGACGCCGGCCGGCGACCACGGCGGTTTCCACCGCGCCGGGACTTTGGGTACGCCGGCGCCGGGCGCTGCCCTTCTTCCCCGTTCGTTCCTCCATCCCGGCCGTGGTCAGGAGGGGCGTTCGAGTCGCCAGCGAGCGCCCGCGGGCGTGTCCTCGATCGTCACACCGATGGCGCCGAGCCGCCGCCTGATCTCGTCGGCCCGATCGAAGGCCTTCTCCGCACGTGCGGCCTCTCGCAGTTCGAGGAGGTAATCGAGTAGCTCCCCGAGGACCTTCGAGTCGGCTCCGACGGTCGACGGGAAGCGGAAGCCGAGCACGCCGATCAGCTCCACGAACGAGCCCACTATCTCGATCAGCGCCTTCCGTTGTTCGTCGTCCCCTCTTTGCGCGTCCTCGAGGATCCTGTTGCCCTCGCGGACGAGGTCGTGGATCACCGCGAAGGCACCTGCCGAGTTGAAGTCATCGTCCATCGCTTCGATGAACCGGACGACGTAACCCGGCGCGGTCGCAAGACCATCGTCGTCGCGGGTCGCCGGCCACGCGTCCGCCGGGAAATCGTCACCGAGGAGATGCTTCGCCGAGTCCTCGAAGATGCGCCACCGCTCGTAGCCCTGGGTCGCGTCGTAGAGCGTGTCCTCGCTGAACACGGCCTGGGCTCGGTAGCTCGCGGTCAGGGCCCAGTAACGAGCTTGCTCCCCGCCGTATCGTTCCGCCACCTCGCGCGCGAGGACCACGTTGCCGAGAGATTTCGACATCTTCTCTGCCTCCATCTGAACCATCCCGGAGTGCAGCCAATGGCGTGCGAACTCGTGGTCTCGATCGAGGCCCTCGGCCTGTGCGATCTCGTTCTCATGATGGGGAAAGATGAGGTCGCTACCTCCGCCGTGGATGTCGAACCCGGGGCCGAGATACTTCGTCGACATCACCGAGCACTCGATGTGCCAGCCGGGCCGTCCCGGCCCCCACGGCGAATCCCACGACGGCTCGCCCTCTTTCGCCGCCTTCCAGAGCGAGAAGTCGAGAGGATGTCGCTTCCCCGCGTGGGGTTCAACCCGCTCGCCCGCGCGTAGGTCGTCGATCGTGCGATGACTCAGTTTGCCGTAACCCTCGAAGCCCTCTATCGAGAACCAGACGTTGCCCTCGTCGGTCGCGTACGCGGAACCGTTGGCGACCAGGCCTTCGATGGCAGTGACCATGTCCTTGATGTGATCGGTCGCCTTCACGGTCATGTCCGGGATGTCGCCTCCCAGCGCGGCCATATCGGCCTCGAAGGCGTCCGTGTATTTCTTCGTGATCGCATCGGGAGGAAGCTTCTCGAGCTTCGCGCGTTCGATGATCTTGTCGTCGACGTCCGTGTAGTTACGAACATAGTTCACGTCGTAGCCGCGGTAGGTGAGGTAGCGCCGGATCAGATCGAACCAGATGAACGTGCGGGCGTTCCCTATGTGGATGTAGTTGTAGACGGTGGGGCCACAGACGTACATGGCGACCTTCCCCTGCTCGCGCGTGTCGAGCGGCATGGTCGCACGCTGCATCGAATCGTAGATCTGGATCGGCATGCCCGTACCCTAAGTCGTCAGTCGGCAGAGGTCACCATGGCAACGGCGAAGGCTGCGATGCCTTCGCCGCGGCCAGTGAAGCCGAGCCCATCGCTCGATGTCGCCTTGACCGAGACCATCCCGCGATCTACACCCAGCGTTCGCGAGAGATGTTCGATCATCGGATCGCGGAAGGGCGTCAGCCTCGGCCTTTCCGCTACTACGGTGGCGTCGACGTTGACGACCGACCAGCCCTCCGCGCGCACGCTCGCTACGACGTCGGAGAGGATCCGCAGGCTCGAGACGTCCTTCCACTCCTCGGTCCCCGGGAACCAGGCGCCGAGGTCACCGAGACCTGCGGCGCCGAGCAGCGCGTCTCCCACCGCGTGAGTCAGAACGTCGGCATCCGAATGGCCGGCCAGCCCCGGATGATCGGGGATCGTCACGCCCCCGAGCACAAGGGGGCGAGTTGCGTCGAAAGCGTGCACGTCGAAGCCATGGCCCACGCGTTTCATTCGAGACCGCTCCTCACCAGTGCCTCGGCCAGTTCGAAATCCTCGGCATAGGTCAGCTTTATATTCGTGCGCGCCCCGCGCACAACGCCCACGCGGCCCCCGTACCGCTCCACGAGACCGGCATCGTCGGTGGCGTGGTACGCGTCGGCGAAAGCACGGTCGTGCGCCTCGCGAAGGACCGAGGTGTGGAACGCCTGGGGCGTCTGTATCGCCCAGAGACCGGTGCGGTCGATCGTGCTCACGACGTCTTCACCCGCCACCAGCTTCACGGTCTCGTCGAGCGGGAGCGCCGTCACCGCGCCATCGTGGTGATCGAGTGCCTCGAGAACCCGGTGTACGAGAGCCGGGGACGCGAGCGGTCGGGCCCCGTCGTGCACGACCACGCGCTCGGCTTCGACCGGGCCGAGTCCCGAACGTACGGACTCCTGGCGCGTCTCCCCGCCGGGCCGGACCACGACCCCGGCGGGCACCAGATCGGCACCGGTTCCGGGGGGAAGCACGGCGATGACCGGATCGCACCCCGCCGCTCTCAGGAGCGAGACCGACCATTCCAGCAGCGAGCGTCCGGCAAGCATCCGGAACTGCTTCGGCTCGCCGTTGGTCGCTTGGGTTCGCTCGCCGCGACCTCCCGCGGCCACGATGCCGGCGGGGGGGCTCAAATGAACCAGGCTCGGAGAGACCTAGCCGAGGACCTCGTCGAGCATCTTCTCGGCCTCTTCCTCCTCGCAGTCTTTCGCGAAGGTCAGCTCCGAGACGAGGATCTGCCGGGCCTTGGTGAGCATGCGCTTCT
>JBOGXG010000225.1:0-11335 GCA_050694195.1 Actinomycetota bacterium
GTCTTGAAGGGGTCGCCTTCGAGATCGGCCGCGGCGGTCTCGACGGTGTCGACCTGCTCCGTGAAGGTTTCCTTGAACTCGAGCACGGCGTCCTTCAGCTTCTCGACCACGTCGTCGGGAAGGTCGCCGGCGTCGCGGATCGAGTCGCCGATCGACGAGTACTTCGAGTTCAGGAACTCGAGCATCTCGCGCTCGAAGCGGCGCACCTGATCCAGCGGGATGTCATCGAGGTACCCGTTCGTAACGGCCCAGATGGACATCACCTGGTCCTGAACCTCGAACGGGGTGTACTGCGGCTGTTTCAGGGTTTCGACGACGCGCGCCCCACGGTCGAGCTGGGCCTGCGACGCCTTGTCGAGGTCCGATCCGAACTCGGCGAACGCCTCCAGCTCGCGGACCTGCGCGAGGTCCAGCGTCATGCGTCCCGCCACCTTCTTCATCGCCTTCGTCTGGGCGTTACCACCGACTCGGGAGACGGAGATACCGACGTTGATGGCCGGCCTCACACCCGAGAAGAAGAGGTCGGTCTCGAGGAAGATCTGGCCGTCCGTTATCGAGATCACGTTCGTCGGGATGTACGCGGAGACGTCTCCACCCTTGGTCTCGATGATCGGAAGAGCGGTTAGCGACCCGCCGCCGTTCTCGTCCGACAGCTTCGCGGCACGCTCGAGAAGACGTGAATGCAGATAGAAGACGTCGCCCGGGTAAGCCTCGCGGCCCGGAGGACGACGCAGCAGCAGCGACAGCTGCCTATACGCGACCGCCTGCTTGGAGAGGTCGTCGTAGATGATCAGCGCGTGCTCGCCGTGCTCCATCCAGTGCTGCCCCATCGCACAACCGGCGTAGGGAGCGAGGTACTGGAAGGGGGCCGGATCGGAGGCCGGCGAGTTGACGACGACCGTGTACTCCAGCGCGCCTGCCTCCTCGAGGGCACCTACGACCTCGGCAACGGTCGAAGCCTTCTGACCGACGGCGACGTAGATGCACTTCACGGCTTTGTCGGTGCCCCAGTTGGAGCGCTGGTTGATGATCGTGTCGATCGCGATCGCGGTCTTCCCCGTCTGGCGATCGCCGATGATCAGCTCACGCTGGCCACGTCCTATCGGGACCATGCCGTCGATGGCCTTGATACCGGTCTGCATGGGCTCGTTCACGGGCTGCCGGGCGGTCACGCCGGGAGCCTGGACCTCGAGTTGACGCGTTGTGCTGGCTTTGATCGGACCCTTGCCGTCGATCGGCTCGCCCAGAGCGTTCACAACCCGGCCGAGATATTCGTCGCCGACACCGATCGAGAGGATCCGGCCGGTGGTCGTCACGGGGTCGCCCTCTTCGATCGAGGTTGCGCTTCCCAGGATGACGGCGCCGATCTCGTTCTCCTCGAGGTTCATGGCCAGGCCGATCGTGCCGCCCTCGAACTCGAGCATCTCGTTCACCATCGCGTTCGGAAGGCCGCTGATACGGGCGATGCCGTCACCAACCTCCTCTACGCGACCTACCTCCTCCTTCTCGACGCTCGGTTGGAAATCCGAGACGTACTTTCCGAGAACGGAGGCGATGTCTTTGGAATCGATCGTGATATCTGCCATCAGCCCTTCACCTGTTCCTTCAATTGCTCCAGACGGCG
Organism: Actinomycetota bacterium; assembly: GCA_050694195.1. Taxonomy (GTDB): domain Bacteria; phylum Actinomycetota; class CADDZG01; order CADDZG01; family WHSQ01; genus JBOGXG01. Next base: position 1,625 of record JBOGXG010000225.1, read on the forward strand.
CTTGATGGTGCCGTCGATGACGGTGTCTCCAACCTTGGCGTAGATGCCGCCGATGACCGAGGGATCGACCAGTGCCTTCACCTCGACCTTCTTGCCGGTCGCTTTCGAGAGTGCTACGGCGATCTTCTTCTGGTACTGCTCGTCGAGCGGAACGGCGGAACGGACTTCGGCCAGGACGGACTGGCGAGCTTCGGCGGCAAGCGCGCTCACCTCCTCGAGTATCTGAGGAAGCTGGCGAGCTCGGCCCTGGGCCACGATGAACGACGCGAGGCCGAGCGTGTGGGGGTGAACCTTTCCGCCGAGTAGCTCCTCGAGCATCTTCGAACGCTCGGCGGGATCGATGGCCTGATCCGAGAGCGCCTGCTTGAGCTCGTAGTTCTCTTCGAGGAGCTTGCCTATGCGGAAGAGTTCGTCCTCGACGCGGTCGAGCTCGTCCTCGGCCTTTACGACCTTGAAGAGTGCCTCCGCGTATCCATGAACGACCTCATCCCTGGCCATCAGTTCTGCGACCCCCCGTTCATGGAGCCGACTTCGGTGATGTAGTCGTCGATCAACTTGGTCTGAGCGGGCCTATCCAGCGACCGACCGACCACCTTCTCTGCCAGATCGATCGACAGCTCGGCGACCTGAGAACGTAGCTCCTGAAGCGTGCGGCTCTTCTCGGCCGCGATCTGCTCCTGAGCGCGCCCCACGACCGCCTGCGCATCCTTCTCTGCCTTGGCGATCAGGTCCTTGCGGACCTCCTCGGCAGACCGGCGGGCCTCCTCGAGGATCCGGTTCGCCTCGGTCTTCGCCTCGGCCAGCTTCTGCTTGTACTCATCGGCCAGCCTGTTGGCCTCGGCCCTGGCGCTCTCCGCGCCTTCCTTCTCGTCCTGGATGGCCTTCTCGCGGGCCTCGATCCCCTCCCGGATCTTCGGGAGCGCCTTCCTCATCATGAAGTAGGCGACGACCGCAAAGGCGACCAGCCCCCACACCAATTCGTCCACGGCGGGAAGGATCAGATCCAAGCCCGACGGTTCCTCCTCCGCCGCAAGTATCAAGAGGTTCGTCATCAGTGTCTTCCCCTCTCGATCAGACGATGAATGCGAGGACGAAACCGATCAGGGCGAGCGCCTCGATCAGTGCGAATCCGATGAACATCGTGGTGCGGGTCTCACCGGCCGTCTCGGGCTGGCGGGCCATGGCCTCGATGGCACTCGCGAAGACCAGGCCGATACCGATGCCGGGGCCGATCGCGGCGAGTCCGAAAACGAGACCGTGTGCGAGCGACGCGAGTCCCTCGTCGGTTACGCCCTCGGCGGCCTGAGCCAGAAACATCAGATCCATCTGAACTACCTCCCCTTCTTGATCGAACTTGGTTTAGGCGGCTGCTGTTGCTTTGGGTTCCTCGATCACTTCGTACTCACGTACCGGTTCGGCAACCACATCCTCGTGCCCGTGCGCCTCATCGCCATGCCCATGGACCGACTCGGCGATGTAGAACGCGGTGAGCATCGTGAAGATGTAGGCCTGGATCCCGATGACCAGAAGCTCGAACACGATCAGGCCACAGGCAACCAGAAGCGTTACCAACCCCAGTGGCGCGGCGGGCCCGAAGTCCGTGACCAAGAACTCGTGCGTGAACAGGAAGAAGATCGTCAACAGCACGTGACCCGCCAAGAGGTTGGCGAAGAGTCGGATGGCCAGCGTGAACGGCCGGAAGACGAACACCGACAAGAGTTCGATCACTGCCAGGAGCGGCTTCACCCACCCTGGTGCGCCCGGAGGGAACAACGTCCCGGTGAAGTAGTGGAAACCGTGCTTCGCGAAGCCGATGACGACGAAGATGATGTAGGTGAAGAACGCGAGGAAGGCCGGGATCGCCATCCGCGAGGTGACCGGGAAGTTGATCAGCGGGATGATCTCCATCAGGTTCATGAAGAAGATGAAGAAGAAGATCGTGCACAGGTAGCTTGCGTACTTGACCCCCTCGGGGCCGATCACGTCGATCGCGATGTTGTTGCGGACGAACAGATAAGCCGACTCCCCGAGGTTCTGCATGCCCTTCGGGACGATCGACTGCTTCTTCGAAGCGAAGAAGAAGAACAGGATGCATGCGAACGAACCGACCAGCATCAGAAGTGACACCCTGTTCATCTCGAACGGCGTCCCCTCGAACAGGAAGGGGTCCCAGAAGAAGAGGTGGTTGACGTCGAGCTCGATCGCCAGGTTCATACCTTCAGCTCCTCACTTTCATGCCGTGTGGGGAAGAGGACACATCCTTGGTGGGGTAGGCCCCCGCCGCTTCCCAGAGCACCAATCCCAGATGGGTTCCGATGAGCACCAAGCCCGTGATCTTGAAGGTCACGAAATCTAACGCCTCCAGTCCGAAGGCGATCGCGGTGAGGATGCCGAGGCCCAGCATGAAGGCGATCATCGCGGCCGGTAGGAGCATGCCCGGCTTGTTCTCTGCAACGCCGCCGATGATCCGAGCCGCCAGGAGGAGGTTGAGAAGGGCCATCGCGATCCCGATCAACGCCGACACGCCGGCGTCGGCGCCACCCCAGATGAAGAACGGGAGAACCACGAGGGGCGCGATCAGAACGCCCTTCCTGACCATCCGGTAAACCATCTGCAGCTCGATCACCCTCGACTCCTCTGCGCTGCGTAATACACGTGTAGGAAACCGCCGGCCCAGCCGAGCAGGGCCCCGACGACCTGACCCCAGGGCTCCGTTCCGAGCCAGTTGTCGACCAGCCACCCGAAGAACCAGAAGACGAATACGGCCCCCGCGAACTCGAATGCCAGCGACATGCCGCGGGCCGCCTCGGCTTTCGAGCTTTGTCTCCCAGGGCCCCTGCTGCTCATACTCCAACCTGCCCTTTCCAGACCTCCGCTAACGCCTGAGAACGCCGCAGTCGTACGGGGAACCATCCCCCGGAGCCGGGAGCCGGCGAATCTTAACCCACGGCTTCCCGACCGACCGCTTGTGAATTATTTCACAAATTGCGGTCGCTCGCGTGCCGGGTTTCGGCCTACGAGGAAGGTTCTCCGCTCATACCCAAAAGATTGGTTTCGGGGGCCAAAAACCATACGTCGGCTGCTTGTTGGGGACGGGCGCCCGGCGGCACCCATCCCCCGCGACCGGTTCAGGGGTCAGTCCTGTGAGGCCGGGGTCAGTCGTTGCGAGGCCGCGGCCGGTGGTGGCGGGCGGTGCGATGGCGTCGCTCGAGGAGCAGCGCGTCCTCGGGGGTCTTCGGCTCGATGTGGAAGTCCGGGTGATCGAGTTTCAAGTGATCGTCGAGATCGCTCTCCGACGCGAACCTCAGATCGCAGTCGGGGCACTGGATAGCGGACATCGTCCTCTCCGTCCTCTCCTCTCGGCGCGCTCCCCAATGGTCGCGCTTCCCGTCCCTTACTTAAAGCCGGTCCTGGATCGCCTTCGTCAGAACCGGGAAGAGCGTATAGAGAACGATCGCGCCCACCGCGACCGGAAGAGCCAGGGCCACGTCGTCGCTGTCGAGGAACGTGAACGCCAGTCCCGCGCCGGCGGCCAGCGCCGACCATACGTACATCACGATCACCGCCTGCCTATGTCCATGACCGAGATCCATCAAGCGATGGTGGAGGTGGGCCTTGTCGGCGTTGAAGATGCTCCGTCGCCGTCGGGCGCGCCGAGCTATCGCGAGGAGCGAATCGAGGATGGGAAGCGCCAGCACCATCAGCGGGATGACCAACGGGAAGTAGGCCAGGAAGACGCCCGAGGCGGAGGTGACACTGGAGAGAGGTACGCCGGCCTTGCCGACGCCGACGATCGTGGTCGCCCCGAGGACCAATCCCAGGAGCATGCTCCCCGAGTCACCCATGAAGATGCGCGCCGGATAGAAGTTGTAGCGCAGGAACCCGAGGGCGGCCCCCACGATGATGATCGCCAGCAGTGGAGCCAAGGTCTGGAACAGGAAGTCCGCCGCCACGAAGCGGTACGTGAAGACGAAGAAGGCGGCGCCGGCGATTGCAACGATCCCTGCAGCCAACCCGTCCAACCCGTCGACGAGGTTCACCGCGTTCATCATGGCGACGAGCCAGAAGACGGTGATGAGAACGGATACATCCTCGCCGAACGAGAGCGCCTCGCCGTTCGGCAGCAGGATGAACTGCATCTTCACACCGGCAAGGAACAGGATGCCGGCGGCGAAGACCTGGCCTGCGAGCTTCACCGGAGCCGGCAGGTCTCGGAGATCGTCCACCGCCCCCAGGACGAAGATGACCAGTGCGCCCGCCCCGATACCCCAGGCCTCGGAGGACTGGAAAAAGACGTCGCGGAACTCCTCCATCGAGAACGCCACGGCCCCCGCGACGAACAACGCGATGAACATCGCCAGCCCGCCGAGCGTCGGGGTCGGATTGGCATGCACCTTGCGATCGCTGGGCTTGTCGATGGCGCCGATGCGGACCGCCGCCCACCGCACGAGCGGCGTCGCGATGAAACTCGCCACGGCCGCGACCAGCCCCACGAGGAGGTAAGGCGTCATCTCCCCACCCTTCCCCGACCCCTGTCCTTTCGCACGTGGATCCTCAGACGACGTCCGGATAGGGGCGGAAGCGCGCGGTCAGGTCCGCCACCGCTTGCCGGACCTCGTCGGCCGTCGCCTCCGATCCGTCCTTCAGGGTCATCGCGATCAGGCGGGAGACGGTGGCGGTCTCCTCCTCTTTCATCCCACAGGTAGTTATCGCGGGAGTTCCGACCCTTATCCCGGACGCGACGAAGGGCTTCTCCGGGTCGAACGGGATCGCGTTCTTGTTGACGGTTATCCCGACTGCGTCGAGGCGGGCCTCCGCCTCCTTGCCGGTGAGACCGACGGGCCGGAGATCGACCAACATCAGGTGGTTGTCGGTGCCTCCCGACACGATGCGGAGACCTTCGTCGGTCAAGGTGGCCGCCATCGTCTGCGCGTTCCTCACGATCTGGTGCGAGTAACTCTTGAACTCGTCGCCCGCCGCCTCCGCGAAGGCAACCGCCTTGGCGGCGATCGAATGCATCATCGGGCCCCCCTGCCATGCGGGGAAGACGCTCTTGTCTATCGCGGTGGCATGCTCCTCACGGCACATGATCATGGCGCCCCGCGGCCCCCGAAGCGTCTTGTGAGTTGTACAGGTGACGACGTCGGCATGGTCCACGGGATTGGGATGAGCGCCACCCGCCACGAGCCCGATGAAGTGGGCGGCGTCCACGAGGAAGATGGCACCGACCTCATCCGCGATCGACCGGAAGCCGGCGAAATCCCAGATGCGCGAGTAGGCCGTGGCGCCGGCGACGATGAGCTTCGGACGCTCCCGCGTGGCGATGTCCCGGACCTCGTCGAGGTCGATCCGTTCGTCCTCCTCGCGGACCCCGTAGGAGACGACGTTGAACAGTTTGCCCGTGAAGTTCACCGGCGAGCCGTGCGTCAGATGCCCGCCCTGGGCCAGGTTCATGCCCATGAAGGTGTCGCCCGGCTTGAGGAAGGCGAAGTGGGCGGCCGCGTTCGCCTGGGCGCCGGCGTGAGGCTGCACGTTCGCATGGTCCGCCCCGAACAGCGCCTTCGCCCGCTCGATCGCTAGGGTCTCGACCACATCAACGTATTCGCAACCTCCGTAGTAGCGGCGGCCGGGATAGCCCTCCGCGTACTTGTTCGTCAGGGGCGTGCCGAGGGCCGCCAGCACCGCGGGAGACGAGAAGTTCTCCGAGGCGATGAGCTCGATCTTCGAGTTCTCCCTGTGAACCTCGGCGAGGATGGCCTCGGCCGCCTCGGGATCGATCTTCTCGACGGCCGCCCAGTCGGCCCATCCAGGGTTACTCATGTCCGCCCACACTCCTCTTCCTCGATCTCGCCGATCTGACCCACCCGCCGGGCGTGCCGGCCACCCTCGAATTCCGCCTCCAGGAAGGCGTCCACGATCTCCAGCGCGAACTCCTCGCCCAGCACCCGGGCGCCGAGCGCCAGAACGTTGGCATCGTTGTGCCGCCGGGCGAGGCGCGCCGTGAACTCATTGAAGCAGAGGGCGGCGCGCACCCCGTGCACCTTGTTGGCCGCGATCTGCTCGCCCTGGCCGCTCCCGCCCATGACGATGCCCCGCTCGGCCTCGCCGGCGACGACCGCCCGGCCGGCTGCGGCGCACACCGGAGGGTAGTCCACCGGGTCCTCGGAGTGGGTGCCGAGGTCGAGGACCTCGTGGCCCTGGTTGCGGAGATGGGCGGCGACGGCTTCCTTCAGGCGGAACCCGGCGTGGTCGGCGGCGAGGGCGATCTTCATATCGCACATAATGGTCCGATGCGCGTGTGGATCGACCAGGACCTGTGCACCGGCGACGGTCTCTGCACCGACCACTGCCCCGAGGTCTTCGTGCTGCTCGAGGACGGGATCGCCTACGTCCGCGATGGCCACGCCGTTCTCAACGACCCCGGCCAGGAGGCCAGCCAGGCGCCGGTGCCCGACATGCTGGTCTCCAATGTGGTCAACGCCGCCGAGGACTGCCCCGGCGAGTGCATCTTCCTCGAACCCGACTAGCCCAACCGGCCGGCGACGGCGATCTCCACGTTGCCCCGCAGGGCGTTGGACACAGGGCACGACGCCTCTGCGGCGGCGAGCCCTTCCTGGAAGTCCTCGATTTTGGCGCCGGGGATGGTGGCGGTGACGTCGAGGGCGACCTTGGTCACCTTGCCCCCCTCGAAGAAGCAGGCGGCCTCGATGGCCAGGTCGGCCGGGGGGTGGCCCCGGCTGGCCAGTTCGTTCGAGAGGGCCATGGCGAAGCAGGAGGCGTGGGCGGCGGCGATCAGTTCCTCGGGGCTGGTCAGCCCGGCGGGCACCTCGGTGCGGGCCGGCCAGGAGACGGGAGCGTCCCGGAACAGCCCGCTGCTCGCGGCCGACACGGTGCCCTTGCCGCCGAACAGATCGCCCTGCCACCTGGCTCGGGCGGTGCGCTGTGCCAATCGTGACCTCCTGTCCGACCCAGCCGACGGCGAGCCTACCTGGCGGCCCCGACCAGCACCTCGGCCAGGGCCCGGCTGATGGGCTGGGCGGTCTTGTCCTCGACGAAGAGCCACTGGCCGGCGGGGTTGACCTCGAGGAAGAAGTGGTCGCCGTCGGGGGTCCGGCGCAGGTCGACGGCCCCGAAGACGAGCCCGAGGTTGTCCATGAGGGCCAGCAGGCCGGTCGACACCGGGCCGGGCAACTCGGTCTCGGTGATCCTCAACTCGTGGTTGAACCGGAAGTCGACGGGGTAGCTTCCGCCGGCCACGTCGATGGCCGCCGGGAACAACCGCTCGCCGACGATGGTCACCCGGATGTCGGTTCCGGCGACGTAGCGCTGGAATATCACCGGCGCGTGGCGCACCTGGTCGAGCAGGGCCAGCTCGCCGTCACGGAGCAGCCGCGTCTCCCGCCACTGGCGCTCGGTGGCCTGGAACGGCTTGTACACCGTGCCCCCGGGCCCGTGGTTGGCGGCGAAGTCGGCGGCCCGCGCCGGGTCGTTTGTCACCAGGGTGGGCGGTACCGCCAGCCCGACCGCCTCGGCCACCCGCAGCTGGAGGCTCTTCTTGTGGGCCACCTGGTCGAGGGCGGGGTGGTTCACCAGCCGGGCCCCGATGGCGTACCAGAGGCCGTCGAAGGCCTCCTGGCACTCGGCGTAGGCGAACTGCCAGCTCTCGGTGCCGCCCACACCGTCGATGGTGAACGGTTGTGGGCGGCGCCACCACACCGCCTCGACCTGGTCGAGGTCGAGGGCCGGCCCGCCGCCGGCCTCGAACGAAAAGCCGCCCGCACCCCCATAGCCCAGGCTCAGCCCGGCGTGGGCCGGGAAGCGCGACAGGTCGACGACGACGGCCGTGGCACCCAGGCGGGCCAGCTCGGCCAGCACCGCGTGGGCATGGACGTCGTCGGGATGGGTGACGGCGAGGATCAACAGCGGGGCTCAGACCCCGCCGGCGGTACCGTCGTTCCCCAACTCCTCGTAGGCGGCCAAGAGCTGGTCGAGGTAGGCCGCGGCCTCGTCGATCGACGCCGCCACCGCCTGGATCTCGGCTTCGAGCTGGGCCGCCTGCCCGCTCGGGTCGAACTGCTGCCACCCGGCCGCGTGGTGGGGCGTGGCCAGCACGAAGGGACGGCCGGTCCCGGCGCCGATGGGCTGGTCGATCGGCGGCCGGCCGGGCTGGCCGATGCGCTCGGCGATGGTGGGGAGGTGCTCCTGGATGGTGTCCTCGACCCCGGTGCCCCCCGGTGGGCGCAGGTCGATGGCCGGCGAGGTGCCGATCATGTCGATCGCCACCGGCGTGCCGCGAACGTCGAGGCTGGGTGCGGTGCGCACCAGGTCGCCCGCGACCGGGGTGCCGATGCGGTCGGGCAGGATCGGCGTGATCCGCAGGTCGAGCGTCGGCGAGGTGGCCATCAACCGGTCGTAGGCCCGCTTGAGCTGGACAATGCCGGCCCCGCTGTGCTGGTCGAAGCCGCCGGGGCCGATGTCCTTGGCCGTGGCCTTGAGGGCGTTCTTGATCCCGTCCTGGGTGGCCGCGGGCTTGGCCTGCTTCAGCAGCGCCACCGCGCCGGCCAGGATGGGGGTCGCGGCCGAGGTGCCGCTGTCCGAGCCGGTGTAGCCGACGAAGTGGGTGATCGAGCAGAAGTCGGGCTTGTTGGGGTCGAGCGCGCCCGGCCCCTGGCTCGAGTAGCCGACGAACTGCTCGTTCTTGTTCACCGCGCCCACCGTCATCACCATCGGGTGGCTGTTGGCGCCCCAGATGCTGCGGCCGGGGCCGTTGTCGGGCCCGCAGCGCCCGTCGGGGCAGGTGGCCCCGCAGTTGCCGGCGGCGAAGAGCACCAGGATCCCGGCGTTGATGGCCTCGACCACCTTGCGGGTGAAGGGGTGGTTGGGGTTGCGGGCATAGGTGGTGTCCCAGGTCTCCTGGAATATGCCCCAGCTGTTGGTGAGGACCTGGGGAGTGCCGTCGACGGCGTGGCGGTTGATGGCCCACTGGAAGGCCTGCAGGGCCCGGCTGATGGTGCCCGGCGACCCACCGGTGCCCGAGATGCGGAAGTCGTACAGGTCGACCTCGGGGGCCATGCCCAGCACGTCGGTGGCGCACATGTTGCCGTGCTCGCCCCACTTACTGGCCTCGGTGCCCCAGTCGGACGGCCAGCCGTCGACCACGCGCGGGATGCGCCGGGAGGTCTCGCCGACCTTCACCGGGCGGCCCAGCGCGGTGATCCCGCCATCGAGCACGCCCACCCGGATGCCGGCGCCTCGGCGGCCGGCGGCCCAGATCTGGTCGACCCCCAGGTAGGCGGCGACGTCGGCCATGTTCCCCTGGGCAGTGCCCGGTGAGCAGTCGCAGGGCGGGATGGGGCAGACGGCCATTGACTCGACCACCTGCATGCCGGGTGCGGTCTCGGTGGTGGCGAAGGGGGCGATGGGCGTGTCCCGCCACACCTGCACCACCTCCGGGCGGGCCCGCAGAGCCTCGACCTCGGTGTCGCTGTCAACCGTGCCGCGCACGACGTAGGTCTCGGTGCCGGGCGTGAGGCCGCCACCGACCTGGTCGGCGCCGAGCGGCACGACCTGGAACTCCTGGTCGACGCTGAAACCGGGGAGGTCGATCTGGCTGGCCTGGCCCAGCGCGAAGCTGGGCGAGGCGCCCGCGGGCCCCCGCAGCTCGACCAGGACGCTCAGGCGCCCGTCGCCGTCACGGGGCTCGGGGGGTGC
>JBOGXG010000226.1:0-2208 GCA_050694195.1 Actinomycetota bacterium
GAGCTCGGCACAGAAGCTGGTTCCGGGTGACACGAACGATGCGTGTGACGTCTTCGTGCGCGATCGCGGCTCCCTCGTCGGAACCGGCGGCTTCGGAGGTTCGCCTCCCGATGGCAGCGAACCCCCCGATGACCGCTTCTGCATCGAAGGGGTGTGCATCCCGCCGCAGGTACCGCTGACCTTCGCTGACGAGCTGAGCGACGTTGACGATGTCGTAAGCGCACGCGGGGCTAACCTCATCGGCGGGTCAATCGCATCTCGACCGGCGTTGGCCGACCTCTACACCGTCCTCGAACTGGAGTCGATGCCCCGCACTCCGGCTCTGGCCGCGGCCACCACAGGGCTCGTCTATGGCCTGTCGTTCGAGATCGGCGGCAAGCCCTACGAGGTGAGGGTCGCCTCCACCGGGCTCGGCCCCAATGGCGAGACCACCGCCGAATTCGGGCTGTTCTCGTGTCCCCCGAACAAACTCCTCTGCACCAAAGTCACTGACCTCAAGGGCGGCTTCGGAACCACCGGGGAGCGCATCGTGTTCTCAGTACCACTGGACGACCTCGGCATCGAGGACCGCTCCTCGATCTCGGATGTCACAGCGTTCACCGGACTCGGTTCATTCATCGGCGGCGTCACGAGCGGGCTCGATGAGGCGGCGCCGTGATTAACAAGACAATCCTTACGGCACTGACCCTCGCTCTTGGCTTGGGAGCGTTGTGGAGCCCGGCTGAGGCGAAGAAATCATCCGGAGCCGCGAGCGAGCGCACCTACTTCCTTAGAAGGAGCGCCTGTGGGGCCGACGACAACCTTCGTCTCAGCATCAAGGATGGCGTCGATATCGCCTGTGCCGATATGCAAGCAGGACTCGTCAGCGACGTCGCGGAACAAACGGGCACATCCAACACCTGGGTTTCGTATCCAGCCCAAGATGGTGTCCCGCTGGTGCTCGATGCCACGAAGCCATTCGTGGGTGAGATCACCCTCTACGCAAGCGGCTGCGCGGCGGAGGGCGCTTGCGTGCCGCAGGGCGGTATCGCGGCGGGTAACGCCACGCTTCGACTGGTATCGGCGTACGGTGAAACGTGTCGGTCCGCGTACAACTAAACGTGTCGGACGCGGACCAGGGCAAATCCGCCATCTGAGACCGGCATAGGCCCACCCTCCCGGGTGACAGGCAAGTCACCCCGAGGAGGGAGGACCGTCGCCCATGATTACCCAGGAGGAATGGATGAACCTGCGCGCCCTGAAACCCTTGAAGGATGCCGGCTACAGCTATGCGGCCATCGCGGCCGAGGCCGGCGTCGACTGGCGCACCGCCAAGAAACACCTCGATGAAGGTCGCCGCGTGCTCGGTTACGGACCCCGGCCGCCGCGCGCCAAGATCATCGACCCATACACCCGGGTGATCGACCAGTGGCTCCGGGACGAGATCAAGATCAAGGCCACGACGATCCACGAGCGTTTGGCCGCCGACCCCTACCGCTTCTCGGGCAGCTATCAGCGGGTCAAGGAATACGTGAGGATCGCTCGACCCCGGATCGAAGGCGAGCTTGGGATCAAGGGCGACGTTGCGATGCACCGGCGCTTCGAGACTCTTCCCGGCGCCCAGGCCCAGGTCGACTGGGGCCACGAGGAAACGATCACGTTGCCCTCGGGCGAAGTCGTGCCCGTCTACAGCTTCCACATGGTGCTGTCCTATTCGCGCGACCCGTTCTGCTGCTACGTCACCGGCCAGGATCTCGCCACCTTCTGGGACTGCCATCGGCGCGCCCTCGATCACTTCGGTGGCGTCCCCGCGACCATCCTCTATGACCGCACCAAGACGGTCGTGAAGAACCACGTCGGCAAGGGGGCCGACGGATCGGTCGAGCTGCATCCCGAGGCGGTCGCGGTCACGGCCCACTATGACTTCGCCATCGAGCTGTGCTGGCCCTACCGCCCCGAGACCAAGGGCAAGGTCGAGCGCGTCGTCGGTCACACGCGCGAGAAGGTCCTCGCCGGGCGCTCGTTTAACAAGACCGAAGACATGGACGGCGCGTGGCGGACGTGGCTGCCGACCCGCCGGGCCCAGGTGCATCGCACCCACAGCGAGGTCATCGCGGTGCGCGCGGAGCGCGACCGGGCGGCACTGTCGCCTGTGCCGGTGCGCCCCTACGTCGTGTCCGACCGCCACCTGCGCGTCGTCGGCAAGGACGCGCTCGTGTCCTTCGAGGC
>JBOGXG010000227.1:0-7745 GCA_050694195.1 Actinomycetota bacterium
TTGGCCGACGTCGATCGTGGGATCTTCATGGCGACGAACAAGTCGTGCTCGATCGACGACAAGCGTAAGAACTTCCAATTCGGTTGCGAGATCGCCTGGGAGATCGACAAGGGGAACCTCGGGCGGATGCTGAAGAACCCTCGCTACACGGGCATAACTCCCATCTTCTGGGCCTCGTGCGACGCGATCGCGGGACCCGAGGAGTGGCGGATGTGGGGAACCCCGAACTGCGGCAAAGGTCAGCCGGGCCAGACGATGCGCGTCGGCCATGGAACGTCTCCGGCCCGCTTCCGCAACGTCGCGATCGGGGTCTCGCAGTGACCGCCTATCCACTGGATCGCGACGCCGCGCGCAGAGCCGCGGGATACGTCCTCGAGCATCCCGGAGCCGACGGTGTCGAGATCCTTTTCGCCGGATCGTCAAGCGGCCTCACGCGGTATGCGAACTCCGAGATCATCCAGAACACCCATCGCGACGAGGTCCGTGCCTTCGTGCGCGTTCACAGCCTGGGCCGGGTTGCCTCCGCGTCCACGAACCAACTCGATCGGGGACACATGGTCGCGGCGGTAGCGAGCGCTCTCGAGGCCGCCGAGGCATCTCCGCCGGATCCCGACTTCCCCGGCCTCGCGTCCCCCGACAAGGTAGGGCGGCCGGAGGGACTCTTCAGATGGGACGACTCAACCGCGGCGACGAGCCCGGCGCAGCGCGCCGACGCGGTGCGGGGGATCCTCTCGGAGACCCGCAGAGGTAACGCCTCGGGGATCTACGAGACGGGCGCTTACGCCTACGCGGTCATCAGCTCGGAGGGAGTCGACTGCTTCGACGCCTACACACGGTGCGTAACGACGTGCCTCGTCGATAGGGATGGGGCCACCGGCTGGGGCGAGGACAGCTCCCATTCGATGGAGGCCGTCGATCACCTATCCGCGGCGCGACGGTCGAGCGCCAAGGCGGAGGCCGGCAGGTCCCCCCAAGACGCGGACCCGGGCCGCTACGAAGTGGTGCTGGAGGCCTCTGCCGTCGCGGTCATGATCGATTACCTCTCTTATTCCGGCTGTGGCGCGAAGCAGGTGATCGAGGGCGATAGCTTCCTCGCCACCCGCACGGGGGAGGTGGTCGCCGAGCGACCGGTCACCCTCGCCGACGACGCGGCCAACCCCTGCTCGGTAGGGATCGGCTTCGATTTCGAGGGAGTGCCGAGGAGCACCGTCCGGATAATCGAGGACGGCATCGCGAAGGGACCGGTGACGGATCTCCGTACGGCCGGGCAACTCGGTACGACGAGCACCGGACACAGTTCCGGCTCCGCCGAGTACGGCCCTTACGCGTCCAACCCCGTCCTCGCCGGCGGCGATCGGTCGCTCGAGGGATTGATCGCCGGGGTGGCGTCCGGCTTCCTCGTCACGCGCTTCCACTACGTGAACATCCTCGACAGGCCCTCGACGCTTCTGACCGGGATGACGCGCGACGGGACGTTCAGGATCGAGAGGGGCGAGGTGACCGCGCCGGTCCACAACTTCCGTTTCTCCAACAGCGTGTTGGACATGCTCGCCGCGGTCGTGGGGATCGGGAAGGACGTTGCGTCGTTTCCTCCCGATTTCGGGGCATTCGGCTCGACCGCGGCCCCCCCGCTTCACGTAGGCGAGTTCACCTTCTCGTCGACGACCTCGCACTGAGCGGGAGCGTATGGAGGGCCACGACCTCTGGCATCTGGTGGTGCTGGGATCGACGTTGATGGGCGCGGCTGGCCTCGCTATCCTGGTCCTGGCACCGCTGGTCTTCGAGGAACCGCCTCCCGGCTTGCGCGCGGTCCGACCCCTGGTGGGAGGCCTGATCGCCCTGGCGGGGCTCCTATTGGTGGTGGAATGGTTGGGCATACACTGACGTTTTCCTATAATCGAAGGAACATCACGGCATCAGAGGTGCCCTGAAGGAGGAAACCTTGGCTCTTACCATCAGTGAATCCGCCGCATCCAAGGTGACCGAGCTGCTCGAGCGCGAGCTGACGGCCACCCCCGAGGAGCACGAGGGCAAGTCCTACGCCCTTCGTGTCGCCGTGCAGCCGGGAGGATGTGCGGGACTCCGCTATGCCCTCTACTTCGACGACCGCAAGCTCGACGACGACCAGGTCGACTCCGTGAACGGGGTCGAGATCAGGTGCGACAAGATGAGCGCTCCCTACCTCTCGGGGGCCGAGATCGACTACGTCGACTCCCTGGCTCAGTCGGGGTTCACCATCAACAACCCGAACGCGAAGGGCACCTGCGCCTGCGGCGATTCGGCTCAGTTCTAGCCCGCGCCGGGCTCCAACTTTTCGCGTACCCCGCCTCGGTAGGGCGCAATCCGCGAGGATCTCGAGCCGGCTGCACACACGGACGCCAGCAGAGCGATTAATATCTCCACAGCTCATCTAGAGCGGGGGAGGGACCGGCCCGAAGATCCCGCCGCAACCACCGGGGGCGCGAGCCGTCGGCAGGTGCGAAACCCGGGCGGATGAGCCGGTTTGGTCTCGAATGGGCCCTCTCCTCCGGGAGAGGGCCTTCTTTATGGGAGAGGAGCACGGATGCCGATCGAGACGACCGTGGTGGGGTCGTATCCCAAACCTCCGGACGAGGGCCGGCCCTTTACGGTCCGGAAGACCCTGCATGCGATCGAAAGAGGCGATGCCTCACCGGAGGATCTGAGGTCCGCGCAGGACGACCTCGTCACCCAGATCGTTCGCGAACAGGAGGCCGCCGGGATAGACGTCGTGACCGACGGCCACGCGCGTTGGGATGACATCGTGACGCCGTTCGCCCGAAACATCGCCAATTTCGAGATCGGTGGCCTACTCCGTTGGTTCGACAACAACGTTTACTACCGGCGACCCATAGCGCGCGGGCCGGTCGAGTGGCGGGGACCCTCGTCGATCGATGCCTATCGGTTCGCGGCAGGTCTCACCGACAGGAAGGTCAAGGCGGTCATCCCCGGCCCGGTCTCGTTCGCGCACCTTTCCGTCGACGAGCACTACGGCAACCACGAGAGGTTCGTGCTCGACCTCGCGTCGGTGCTTGCGCAGGAGGCGGCAGAGCTGGAGGCGGCCGGCGCGCCGCTCATCCAGATCGACGAACCGGTCCTGTTGGGCGCGCCGGAGGATCTCGATCTGGCCGTGGAGGCGGTAGGACTCATCACCTCGGAGCTGTCCGAAACCGGAACGATCCTGGCGACGTATTTCGGAGATGCGAAGCGACTCGGAGCGGACATCTTCAACATCCCGACGGACGCGTTCGCCTTCGATCTCGTCTCGGGGCCGGAGAGCATCGAGCTGATAAGGGCGACTCCGGCGGACAAGGCGATCCAGGCCGGGATCGTCGATTCCCGCAACACTCGCCTCGAGGATGGGGGCACGTTGCAGACGACGATCGAAGAACTCGCCGGCATCGTGGGGGCCGAGCGCTTGTCCGTCGCTCCCTCGGCCGGACTGGAGTTCCTCCCGCGCGAGAAGGCACGCGCGAAACTCGAGAGACTCGCATCCGTGGCGAAGAAAGTTGGTGCCTGATGGGAAACGCCGATCTGCAGGGTCCCGGACTGTGGACCACATCGGTCGGAAGCCTTCCGAAGCCGGACTACATCATCAAGGCGAGAGGGCTGTTCGCTCGCAAAGAGATAACCCGTGAGGAACTGAAGGAACTCGAGCTCAAAGCCACGCGCGAGTGGGTGGAGTTCCAGGATTCGATCGATACCGACGTCGTTGTCGACGGCGAACAGTACCGAGGCGACATGGTGGCCTTCTTCGCCGAGGAGATGCCGGGCCTGGAGATCGGCGGCCTGGTGCGGTCCTACGGCAACCGTTATTACCGGAAACCGATCGCCACCGGTCCGGTGGGCCGCGACCAGCCCATAACCGTCGAGTGGTGGCAGTACGCCCAGTCACTGACCGAGAAACCCGTGAAGGGGATGCTCACGGGTCCCTACACGATCTGCGACTGGTCGTTCAACGAGTTCTACGACACGAGGCGTGATTTCGTCCTCGATCTAGCGCGGGCGGTGAGGGATGAGGCGCTGGATCTTGAGCGCGCCGGCGCGCGCTTCATCCAGATCGACGAGCCGGCCGCGTCGACGCGGATGGATGAGCTCGATCTCGTCATCGAAGCGATGGCGATCGTGACGGAGCCGCTAAGCGCCCATACCATCACGCACATCTGTTACGGCGACTTCCACCGCGCCTACCCGAAGATGCTGGACATCGCGGTCGACCAGATCGATCTCGAGTTCGCGAACTCCGACTACTCGCTCCTGGATGAGTTCGGGGACCATCCCTTCACGAAATACGTCGGCCTCGGCATATCCGACGTGCATACCCACGACATCGAATCGGTGGACGAGCTGGCCGAAGGCATACGCCGGTCCCTGAAGTACATCCCGGCGGATCGGATGTTCGTGGATCCGGATTGCGGTCTCAAGACCCGCACCGTCGACGAGGCTAAAGAGAAGTTGTCGAACATCAAGAAGGCCGTGGACATCGTCAGGACCGAGATCTAGTCCCCCGGAGATATCCGGCCACTTTGCTTTAAAGGCCGCAGATCGCCGGCCGATGTGAGTAGTGATGAGCTACCGCACCCTGGATGCCGAGCGCCTGATGGCCATAGTGAAGGCGATGACCCGCGTCGCCGCCGCTCCTCTCGATCCCGAGGAGGTGGCCGAGGCCGCCGCCCTCGAGGCAAAGACCCTCACTGGCGCGGCCCGGGCGTCGCTGCAGCGGGTCTATCGGGGCGGTACCCGGCGGGTGCTCCACGACGAACTTCAGGACGCGGGTACCTCCATCTCGGTGCCCGTCGAGTGCGCCGGCGCTCAGATCGGACTCCTCACGGTTGCGAAGGATGCCGAAGACGGCTTCGGGGAGACCGACATCGAATCTCTCCGTCTCCTGGGCGAGTGCGTCTCGTCCCTCCTCTCCCACGCCATGACCCACGCCGACGTGGGACGCGCGCCCACGCGCGATCGTCACTCCGCCCTGGCCTAGGTTGCCGGCGGCTCTTCCCACCGCTCTATAGTCCTTCAGTCGGGTCAGGGGAGCCGATCGGCTGAGAGGCTTGGTGACAAGCGACCCTCCGACGACCTGGGGCCATCTGGTCACAGGGAGACCTGATCAGGTTAGGACCTGCGAAGGGAGACGCCGATGGAGTCACTGCTCGAGCGCGATGGAGCCCCCTCCGAGTGGGGCGTAGAGCCCGTTCCCCCAGGATCGCGAGTGTTGTCCGCCCGAGACCTCGCCGTCTTGTGGGGGGATCTCGGTATCGGCCTGCTGGTGCTCGTGACGGGGGCGATCCTGGTCCCGGCCCTCGGCTTCGTCCAGGCGCTGATCGCCATCGCGCTGGGCTCGGTGATCGGCGTCGGACTCCTTGGTTTCGCCGGCTCTCTGGGCGCGAGACACGGTGTTCCCACCATGGCGCTGTTCCGCCCCGTCCTCGGTATCAGAGGTTCGTGGCTCCCCAGCGCGCTCAACGTCATGCAGCTGGTCGGCTGGACGGCCGTGGAGCTGTGGGCGATGTCATACGTGGCCGATCTGGTTGCGAACGAGGTCTTCGGTTTCTCGGCTCGGGGGCTCTGGCTCACGATCGCCGCCGTGGTCTGCACCGGGCTGGCGTTATGGGGGCCGGTGGGTGTTACGCGCGTGTGGCTGGAGCGCTTCGGCGTCTGGGTCATCGTCGCGATCTCGCTCGTGATCACCGTCCTCCTTCTTACGAGGGATGGCATAGGGGATGCCCTCACCTCCCCCGGCACCGGCGGCTTCCCCACCTTCGGCTCGGCACTCGATCTCGTCATCGCGATGCCGATCTCGTGGTTGCCGCTCGTCGCCGACTACACGCGGTTCGCGGCCCGACCACGCGCCGCTTTCGTCGGGACCTTCTGGGGCTACCTCGTGGCCAACGTGTGGCTATATACGCTCGGAGCTCTGCTGGTGCTGACGGAGAGCGCGGCGCCCTCGCCGGAAGGGATCGCGGTAGGCATCCTGGCCATCGCCGGCGGCTCTGTGGCCGGGCTTCTTTTCCTCGTCGGCCTCCTCGTCGGAGAGACGGACGAGGCGTTCGCCGATATCTACTCCGGAGCAGTTTCACTACAGAACATCTTCCCGCGGCTGTCGGTACGCGTCTCCACCATAGGCATCGCCGCCGTTGCGACGGTCCTCGCGGCGTGGCTCAACATGGCCCGCTACGAAGTCTTCCTGTTCCTGATCGGATCCGTCTTCGTGCCGCTCTTCGGCGTCTTGATAGCGGTTTATGTCGCCGGACGGCCGCGACGACTGCTCGACCCGGTAGGAGAGTGGAACGCGACCGAGCTGATCCCGCCGGGAGTTCGCCTCGATGCGCTATGGCCGTGGCTGGCCGGCTTCGTGGCGTATCACTGGGTCGCTCCGACGGGGCCCACCTGGTGGACGGACCTCGTTAATACCGTCTTTGGGAGCCCGCTGTCGGTGAGATTCCCGTGGCTGAGCGCCTCGTTGGTGGCCGGTTCGCTCTCTTTCGCGTTGATGTGGCTGTCAACCCGGAGGAAGGACCTGCAGCCGTTATCATCCTCATCGACGCCGACGAGAGGTAGAGGATGAAGATCGAAGGCACCTGCGGCACCTGCGGAAGGCGGTTCCTCCTAGCGCAGATAGGACTGGATTCGGACGCTCCGGGTCGTTGCCCCTTCTGTGGGGCGCGCTTCGCCAGGCACTACAACACACTCCTTGTCGAGACTGTCGATGAGGTGGAACGAGCGGCGTCCGACTTCATCAACGCGCTGAATCGGCTCCAGGACATGGAGAAGGGGTTCGTCATCGAGCACGACGAACTCGTCGCCGACATCACCGGGACGATCCGGGAACACGACCAAGATCTTCCCGCGTGACGGATCCACTCATCCTCGTGGTGTCGGACGATCCCGTCGTCCAAGATGAGGTGTGTTTCGGTTTCCCCTCGGATATCGAGGTTAAAGCCGCGAACGATGCCCGTGAGGCCTGGAAAGTCATGGAGGATCAACTACCTTCCGTTGCCGTCATCGAGATCAGAACGGGAAGCGCGGGAGGTTTCGGTCTTGCGCGCGACATGTCGCAGCGTAAGGATCTGCAGGACATCCCGATACTGATGCTTCTCGAGCGAGCACAGGACCGTTGGTTGGCGAAAACCGCGGGAGCGTGCGCGGTACTAGTGCAACCGATCGAAACCGGCGCGTTAGTCACCGATACGCTTGCGCTATTACCCACCGACGCAGTCGCCTAATCACTTTTTTCGCGACTTCTTTTCTGCATTTTCCCTGGTAGGAGCTATTGCGCGCTGGGAATTGCACCCTTAGAATTACAGAATTGTAATTCGAGCCACGTGCTCAAGGGGAGCGCAGACGAAAGGCCGGGGGAATGCAACGGATCACGACGAAGTTGCTGCAGCCTGTCGATTGGCAAGCCAAGGCGCGTTGCACCGAGGTTGATCCGGAGATCTTCTTTCCAGAGCGCGGCGGATCCTCGAAAGCGGCGCGCGCCGTTTGCAATGAATGCGAAGTCAGAACGCAGTGTCTTGAATACGCGCTCAATAACAAGGAACAGTTCGGCATCTGGGGCGGAACATCCGAACGTGAAAGACGTCGACTACGTCGAGAAAGAACTGCAAGGAAACTGCGCGCAGTCTCTTAAGCATCGTGCGTTCAAGTAACGCGTGATGGGAAAAAGTTCAAGGAATGCTTGCACGATGCAAGTAAATGGTGCCTAATTACACGTTGAATGCGCG
>JBOGXG010000228.1:0-6023 GCA_050694195.1 Actinomycetota bacterium
ACCCCCATCCGCCCTTGAAGAAGAAGCGCCAGGCCGGTCTCCGAACCTCACCGATCCCCCACCGTTGGGAATCGGTGACGTGGGAGAGGAGATAGCGCGCGTGATCCTCATGGCGTCGTGGGATGTATCGCTCGACGTGGAAGAAGAAGCGCGCCTGATCGGACGCGGTGATGAGGCTGTTCCCCCAGGGTCGTGTGTAAGAGAAACGGCGCATGCCGGCGGCGCGGGCGAGACGGTACATCGGTTTCGGCCCGAGCATGTCGGCGATCCTCGTCGCAGTGTCGTTGTCGGATCGCCTGATCATCGGAGCCAGCAGGTTGCGGTCCTTCTCGCGGAGACGCCTCGACCTCACCGATCTGCTCCGCAGGTACGCGGTCATGAACATCGCCTTGATCACGCTCGCGGCAGCGACTCGTCGCCCACCTCGGTAGTGGACGAGACGCCCGCTCGGCGTCTTGACGGCGAAGCTGACGGTCCCGGACCGGGATCCGAGGTAGTGGATGGCTGCCCTGCGATCCGGACGCCATCCCGCGACGGCGGGTGAGGCCGACAGGAGCAAGAACGCAACCACGACCGTCGAAACGCATCTACAGATCGATGGAGGCATGCACTTTCAGCATACGCCGGAGACCGGAGGAGCCGCGCCCCTGTGGGGGCGCCGAGCCCGTTGGAGGGACGCAGTGTCGCCCCCCCAACGGACGGGTTCTCACTTCGGTTGTGGAACGATGCGCAGGTAGGGCTTCACGGTCCGCCACCCGTCGGGGAATCGCTCCTCAGCCTCCTCGTCGGATACCGCCGGCACGATGATGACGTCGTCACCCTGCTTCCAGTTCGCCGGCGTCGACACCTTGTGCTTCGCGGTCAGTTGCAGCGAATCGATCACGCGGAGGATCTCGTCGAAGTTGCGGCCGGTGCTCTGTGGGTAGGTGAGCATGAGCTTCACCGTCTTATCCGGTCCCACAACGAACACCGAACGAACGGTCGCCGTGTCGCTCGCGTTGGGGTGGATCATCCCGTACAGATCTGCGATCTTCCTCTCCGGGTCGGCGATCAGCGGGAAGTTCGGTGCGTGGCCCTGCGTCTCCCTGATGTCGTCCGCCCAGCGCGCATGCGAGTTGAGCGGGTCGACGCTCAGCCCCAGCACCTTGACGTCCCGCTTGTCGAACTCCGCTTTGATGCGGGCCACCTCACCCAGTTCGGTGGTGCAGACCGGCGTGAAGTCCTTCGGGTGGGAGAAGAGCACGCCCCACGAGTCTCCGAGCCACTCGTGAAACGAAAGCACCCCCTCGGTCGTCTGGGCGGTGAAGTCGGGCGCCTCGTCTCCTAGCTGGAGCGATGCCCCTCCCCTAAGCGAACGTCCGTGCGCCAGATCCATGTCCTTGGCATGTGTTGCCACTTCGAGTCTCCTTTCGTTCAGTCATCAGTCCCCCCGCCGCCTACCTTCACCTCCCTCTACTCGTCCAACCGGCTGGGAGACGATCCGTGAGAACAGGTATCGCGCGCGCCGGTAGCGGACCGGTTGCCGTGCGGTAGACGGCAAGGACGAAAGGGACGAACTCACTAGGTGACGCGCAGGACCAGTCTGTCGGCGGCTCCGATCGCGTCGGCCTCGGCGATGAGTTGGTCGAGGTCGTGCATCACGTGCAACGCTCTCCCCGAGAGAACGTCGGCGTCGCCGCGCGCGAGCCGGAGAACCAGACGGGCCCCGGCCTCGGAGGGCGACCACTCCTCATCGCTGAGTTCCGAGAACTCGGGCAGCCATCGCCGGCCCTCTTCGGACTCGACGAGGGACTCCGTCATACGCGTTCTGACCGGCCCGGGACTCATCGAGAACACGCTCACGCCGGTCCCGCGCAACTCGATCGCGACGTTGCCCGTCAGGACATGCTCCTCCGTCACGACACGTCGCCGAACCGCATGCTCAACGCGTCGGCCACGATGCGCTCGAAGGGGAGACCCTCCTTTTCTCGCCACGACTCCCAGAAGTGGTCGAGGCCCATCGCGGCCTTGAGACCCTCAATGGCTTCCCCTATCTCCCTTTCCTCGGCCGGCGGTGAGCTGGCACTGGTCTCACCGCGGAGGCGCGCCGCCACCGCTAACAGGCCGACCGCACGCTCGTTCCATCCGGCCCGCCGCGCCAGAAGTGCGAGTCCTTCCAGGCACTCGGTCACACCGGCCACGTCCGCCAGGTCATGCCGGCGCCGCAGACCGGCTTGCAAGAGCCCGACGGCCTCATCGTCCCTGCCCAAACCAATGGCGACCAATCCCAGGTTCCTGAAGGTAGACGCCGTGCAGCGACGGTCGCCGATCTCCTGGAACCCTTGCAGGCACGAGAGGTAGATCTCTCGGGCCCATTCGGTGTGCCCGGACAGGCGGGCGATGTCGCCCTGCACCGCGCGGACGTGCGTCACAGAACCGATGTCCTCGAAGCCTTCGAAGTACTTGAGCGCGCGCACGACGGCTTCGCGCGCCTCGTCGTAAGCCCCCGCGCGCGTGTGCGCCGCGGCGAAGTGCCACCAGGCTCGTCCCGCGCCCCAGTCGCTCCCCAGCTTGAGGCAGATATCGAGCGCCTGGGCACTCGTCTCCAGGGTCGCCCGGTGATGGCCTTGGGCCATCAGTACGAACGACAGCGCGTGGAGGGCATGGCCGATCCCGATCAGGTCTCCCGCTTCCTCGAACTTCCCGACCCCATCCCTCAAGCAGTCCTCGGCGGACGCCATGGCGCCCGTGCCCCTATGGCTCCAGCCCTGACCCAACAACGCATAGCCCGCGAGCGCGGGCTCTTTCAGTTCCTCCGCCATCTCGAGGGCGGTCGTCGCCCACGCCCGGACCTTGTCGTGTTCGAAGTTCTCGGCCAGGGCCTCCGCGCCACGGGCGAGCGCCTCCGCCCGGAGGCGAGGATCGATATCACTGTCGGATGCGATGGCGAGGCTCGCTGTGTCCGTCCATCGGAACCGGTAGACGACCATCTGCGTGTAGGGGATGCCGGCCACGAGGAGGCGCAGCGCCAGTTCCGGGTCGTTGCCGGTGGCCCAGTCGAGCGCGGCCAAGAAATGGTGGTGCTCGGCCGAGAGGCGTCTCAGATACTCGCGCTCGTGGGGGCCGCGGATCGGCGAGCATCCTTCGAACAGCGCGAGGACCCACGCGCAATGAGCTCGCTTGAACTCATCGGTCAACCCCCGTCGGGCTGCTTCCTTGGCGGCGTAGTCCCGGATGGGTTCGAGCAACCGATAGCGCGCTCTTTCATCCCCCACGCGCACCAACATCGAACACGCGACCAATCCCGACAGGACCCGCATCATCTCCACCTGATCGTGCGTGCCGGTGACGCTCTGGGCGGCCTCGGGGTTGAAGCTTCCCGGAAAGACGGACAGCGCAAGGAAGAGACGCCTGTGTTCCTCGTCTATCAGATCGAAGCTCCAGCCGATCGCGGCCTCCATCGTGCGATGGCGAGCATCCGGTTCCCCGGGGGCGCCGAGGCCGACGTGGTCGAGCAGACCGCGGCGCAGCTGCTCCAGACCCAGGACGTGCAGTTGACGGGCGGCGAGCTCGATGGCAAGCGGGATCCCGTCGAGACGGCGGCAGATATCACCGACGAGAGGTGCCACTTCCGGCGTGACCGCGAAGCCCGGGTCCACCGCGGCGGCGCGATCGGTGAACAGACGGACGGAGTCGATGGCGGCGAGTCGCTCGGGGTCGGTCTCGTCCTCGGTTGGGATCGGCATGGGAGCCACAGGAAAGAGTCGCTCCCCCGTCAGCCCGAGGGGTTCGCGGGACGTAGCCAGAAGGACCACCGACCTCGTGGACCCTAGGATGGCCGCGGCCAGCGCCGCCGCGGCGGCCGCCAGGTGCTCGCAGTTGTCGAGGACCAGCAGCGCCTCCGCGCCCTCGAGGAAACCGAGGAGCGTCTCTTGGGCCGAGGCTCCGGGCTCCTCCGCCAGCCCGAAGAGCGAAGCGACCGTAGGGACGACCTCGGAGCCTTCCGATACCGAGGCGAGATCGGCGAACCACGCGCCCTCCCTGAAGGACCGCGCCGCTCCGGTGGCCGCCTGAAGAGCGAGCCTGGTCTTCCCCGAACCGCCGGCGCCCGTGAGGGTCACGAGGCGCGCGTCCTCGAGGGCGACGCTCAGGGCGGCCAACTCCGTGTCTCGTCCCACGAAGCTGGTGTAGCCGACCGGAGCGTTGCGAACGTCTGCTCTCCTCGGTGGGAAGCTGAGGCCCGCGGAGTGGAGCAGGATCCGCTCCTCGAGCTTCCTGATCTCGGGCGACGGCTCCACCCCCAACTCCTCGGCGAGGACGTCGCGGAGCCGGTGGTAGGCCGCGAGCGCGTCGGCTTGCCGGCCGGAGCGGTAGAGGGTCACCATCAGCGCGCCCCAGAGGCGCTCTCTCAGGGGATGTTCGCGCGTGAGATCACGCAGCAAGGGGGCGAGCTCGGCGTGCTTCCCGAGTTCCAGACCGACGTCGACCTGCTCCTCGAACATCGAGATGCGCGCTTCCTCGAGACGTCGCGACTCCTCGACGACGAAGCCCACTTCGACGAGCCCGTCGAGCGCCCTCTCGTGCCACAACGACGCGGCGCGCCCATAGGCGTCCCATGCTTCGTCGAGCCGCCTCCTTGCACGGGCCGCTCTAGCCGCGTCGACCGCAGCCGCGGCTGCATGCATGTCCACGTTCTCCACGGGAACAGCAAGGACGTACCCCGACCGTTCCGTGCGGATCGCATCGGGCCCCAGTTGACGGCGGAGCTCGGAGATGCACTTCTGGAGGTTCTTCCGGCCCGAGGGCGGTGGGTCCTCGTCCCACACGGCATCAACGAGTGCTTCCATGGAAACGGCCGCCGGCACGGACAGGGCCAAACGCGCCAGCACCAGTTCGTTCTGTGGTCTTCCGAGATCGACGGGCCTCCCGCCCACGGACACCCTGAGGGGGCCGAGGAGAGATATCAGGATCTCACTCTCCAGGCTCGATGGGGCCGGGGCATGCGATGTAGTGGCCATCGGTACCTCGCGAATTATCACCCCGCCGAGGGCACAAGGGAATGGGCTCCTAAGCCTCTTCCCTCGGAGCCTTAGGCACGCGGAACTCTCATGCTCCGCTCACTGAGTGCCTAGATTTCGCCTGTTGTTGCTCCTCGTCCATGGGCCGCATCTTGCGCGCGACCAAAACACTCAGCGGAGTTTGTAGTCGGTACCTGCCTTTGTGGTATCGAAATACGGACCGGAGACGCCCGCCGGATAGTTACTTCCCGAGTACAAGAACGTTTGTGCCTGCGGTGCCGCCAATTCCTTGCCCTTGCCGAGCGCGTCCATTCCCTTACGAGGCACGGTGATCATGTAACCGCCGTGGATGCTGATCTCGCTTTTAACCGCCACCGGATCACTTGCCCCACAGGCGTCACGGAAGATCGCTTCGGGAGTAGTCAAGGTGTTCTGTGCGCCGTTGAAGTAAATCTCGAAGTTCAAGCAATAGACACCACCTGCGGCCGGATTGGCCCGAACCCTGAAACCTTCGCCCGCAGAGGGCTGTGCGGTCGACTGAGTTTCGATGAAGACGTAGAGGTTTTTCTTGTCGTTCGAGAATCCCACCGACACGATGTCGGCGAATTCGGACGCGTCAGCGCCGGCTTGGTTCTGGTCCCCGAAGGTGCCGTCACTGGTCCCCTGATCGTTCACGGCGTTGGCATCCTCCGTCGGGTCCTCAAGAACGACCTTCGGCTTCGGCGCGGCACCTGCCGAAGCCGAAGCCGAAACCGGAACAGGGATCGCGAACAGACCGATTAGCAGAAGCATGATCGAAATGCGCTTCATCGTTTCCTCCCACAGGCCGCGAAAGGGGCCAAGCAGAGTCCCCTATCCAGTTCTTCGCTGCTGACTGGACGAAACCTTCTATCGAAGAGCGCGGTGACTCTATTGAGGCTCGTGGCAATTCACGCTAGCGGCTATCGACAAACTGATGCTGGACCGCCTAAAGCTCGGCAGCGTCCCTTGGTCGGTGCCTGAGGGACATCATCAGTCCCCCCGCTG
>JBOGXG010000229.1:0-9177 GCA_050694195.1 Actinomycetota bacterium
CACAATCCCGAGTTCACGATGCTCGAGGGCTACGAGGCATACGTGGACTACGAGGACACGATGGCGCTGGTGGAGGACCTGACCCGCACGGTGGCGCATGCGGTGATCGGCTCGCACGTGGTCGAGATCGCCGGTGCGAAGGTCGACCTCGGCCCCCCCTTCCGCCGGACGACGATGTTCGAGGTCGTCGCGGAGAAGACCGGCACCGATCTGCGACCGGCGTGGGACGCGGGCGATCACTCGGCTCTGCAAGACGCGGCCGGCGCGCTCGAGGTGCCGCTGAAGGACGGTTGGGGGCCGGGCAAGGTACTCGTGGAGATCTTCGAAGCGCGCGCCGAGAGGGAACTCGTGGAGCCGACCTTCGTCATGGGGTTCCCGAAGGAGGTATCGCCGCTGGCGAAGGATCATCGAGGGATCCGCGACTTCACCGAACAGGCCGACCTCT
The DNA here is from genome assembly GCA_050694195.1 of Actinomycetota bacterium. Lineage (GTDB taxonomy): Bacteria > Actinomycetota > CADDZG01 > CADDZG01 > WHSQ01 > JBOGXG01. The sequence continues at coordinate 446 of JBOGXG010000229.1, forward strand.
ACCTCGGTGGGATCGAACTGGCGCCGATCTACTCCGAGTTGAACGACCCCGAGGAACAGCGCCGGCGGTTCGAACAGCAAGCACGGGCACGGGCCGCGGGCGACGAGGAAGCGCAGCTACCCGACGAGGAGTTCCTCGAGGCACTGGCCTACGGGATGCCTCCGGCCGGCGGTTTCGGCTTCGGCGTGGACAGGTTCCTCACGCTTCTCACGGGGGCCGCGTCGATCCGCGAGGTGATCCTGTTCCCGACACTCCGTCCGGAACAAGGGATCTAAGGCTCGCTCGGACGGTCCTTAAGGCGGACTCGGTGGGAGGATTCTGTTCTATGGGGAATCGCGCGGCCATCCTCGCTCTCGCGTGCGGGCTCTTGCTCGCCGCCTGTGATGGCGGTGCCCCCGACGACGAGCAGTCGTCGCTCAGGCAGCCTCGACCCTCGCCTTCCACGAAGACCGATCCGCTGATCGCTCTCGTGGGGACGATGACGGGTCCCGACAGCTGGAGGGGCGACGACGCCTACCAGGCGGCGCACCTCGCGGTGTACGGCGAACTCAACCGGAGGCGCGGGCCCGGCGAGCTTCCCTTCGAACTCCTGTCCGCCGACGATGAGGGAGACCCGGAACTCGCCCTCGAGCTGATAAAGGGCTACGCGGCCGAACCCCGCACGGTGGGCATCGTCTACGCGGGCCCGCCCGAGGTGCTCCAGAAGGCCCAGCCGTTACTCGCCGAGGCGGGGGTCCCGGGGATCCTGCTGTACGAGGACCTCTACAGCGCCAGGTTGCTGCGCTCTCACCTCTTCCAACTCGCTCCGCCCTACCTCTGGCAGGCGCGGCGGCTGGCTACCTATATCGGCCGCGATCGGGGCTACGACAGGGTGGGGGCGCTCCTGGAGCGGTCGCTGGAGGGCCGGACCGCGGGCCGGTCGCTGAGGGCCGCGCTCGCCGACCGAAGACGGATCCGGCTCCGCATAGAGCGATACGAGCCGGGGGAGGAGCCGGCGCTGGGGCGTTCCCTCGGAGCGCTCGGTCGGGCGAACGTGGAGGCGCTCGTGTTCCAGGGGGGACCGGCGGCGGCGGCCACGCTGTTCTCGGAGCTCCGCGAGCGGGGAGCCAGCTACGTCGACACGGCCGCCGCCAAGGCCGCCGGGACCAGGAGACGCCGGTCGCAGCCCCGGCGGCGCTGGCGCCCCCAGGTGATGCTCTTCGACGGCGCGATGGGCCCCCGGTTGGGGGGCGGGATCCCGGCCGGAACGGTCGCCGCGGAGTCCTACGCCCGGGGCGCCTACTACCTCCCGGTCCCCTCCTTCCGGGAGTTCCTGACCGATTTCAGGGGCTGGTGGGACAGCGAGCCGTACGGCTGGCAGCAGCGGACCTACGAGGGGGTGCTGGCGGTCGGGTGGGCCGCCCGCCGCACGTCTCCGGGCGAGGACCACGCCAGGGCCCTCCAGACGATGCGCGACGAGAGGTTGGGAGGGCTCGGGATCACCTTCGGTCCCGACGACCACACCTCGGTGGAGCAGACCACGATCGGGCTCTGGGTCGTCCCCCGGCCCGCCGCCGAGGTGCGCGAGCGGGACCGCCTCCCGGACTCGATGCCCTGGGTCCCCCTCGCCCGGGGCTTCTCGCTGGACGGCGAGCACATCGACTACCGGCCCGAGGACTGGCGTTACCTCGTGCGGAACCCCCCTCCGCCGAACGGACCGAGCCCCCCGTGGAAGAGATCCCGTTTCGGGGTCGTCACCGGCGCGAAAGACCCCGTCCACTAGCGTTTTTGGTCCAAACTGGCTCGCTTCCACGGCTCGTTTTTGGTCCAAAAACAGCTCGCTATGCGGCCCCTTTCGAGGAAAGGAAAACGCGTGGGCTCGCCCCCCGGGCAAGAAACGCCGTAAGGCCCCAGGCGGCGCGCGCCGATGGAGTCTTAGACGATCAGGAACTTTTCGTGCGGTTCTGGTGTTCTAGTGGGTCAGAGGGTAAGAAACACCCCCTCCGTATAATGGACTCCAGAGGCGATGAGGGAATCGTCGACGGCGATCCGCCGTTACGGGGGTCGGAAGACGATCGATAGGAGGCACGGTCCATGTTTGAACGGTTTACCGACCGGGCCCGCAGGGTGGTCGTCCTCGCCCAGGAAGAGGCGAGGCTTCTCAACCACAACTACATCGGCACCGAGCACATCCTGCTCGGGTTGATCCATGAAGGCGAGGGCGTCGCCGCCAAGGCGCTCGAATCACTGGGGATCTCGTTGGAGAAGGTCCGCCAGCAGGTTGAAGAGATCATCGGAGCGGGTCAGTCGCCCCCTTCGGGGCACATCCCATTCACCCCACGAGCCAAGAAGGTGCTCGAGCTCTCGCTGCGTGAAGCGCTGCAGCTCGGCCACAACTACATCGGCACCGAGCACATCCTGCTCGGTCTCATCCGCGAGGGCGAGGGCGTTGCCGCCCAGGTTCTCGTCAAGCTGGGCGCCGACCTCGGACGCGTGCGTCAGCAGGTCATCCAGCTCCTGTCCGGTTACTCCGGCAAGGAGAGCGCCGGCGCATCCGGCGGCAGCGGCGAGCAGCCGCAGGGCTCGCTCGTCCTCGACCAGTTCGGTCGCAACCTCACCCAACTGGCGCGCGAGAACAAGCTCGATCCCGTCATCGGACGCGAGAAAGAGATCGAGCGCGTGATGCAGGTGCTGTCCCGCCGCACCAAGAACAACCCGGTCCTCATCGGCGAGCCCGGCGTCGGCAAGACCGCCATCGTCGAAGGGCTGTCGCAGGCGATCGTGAAGGGCGAGGTGCCCGAGACGATCACCGGCAAGCAGCTCTACACGCTCGACCTCGGGGCTCTCGTCGCAGGCTCCCGTTACCGCGGTGACTTCGAGGAGCGCCTGAAGAAGGTCCTCAAGGAGATAAAGACGCGCGGCGACATCATCCTCTTCATCGACGAGCTCCACACGCTCGTCGGCGCCGGTGCGGCCGAAGGCGCGATCGACGCCGCGAGCATCCTCAAGCCGATGCTGGCGCGCGGCGAGTTGCAGACGATCGGCGCGACCACGCTCGACGAGTACCGCAAGCACCTCGAGAAGGACGCCGCTCTGGAGCGTAGGTTCCAGCCGATCAAGGTGCCGGAGCCCACGGTCGCTCACACGATCGACATCCTGAAGGGATTGCGCGACAGGTACGAGGCTCACCACCGTGTGACGATCACGGATCAAGGTCTGGTCGCCGCCGCGAACCTCGCCGACCGTTACATCAGCGACCGGTTCCTTCCGGACAAGGCGATCGACCTGATCGACGAGGCCGGTTCGAGGCTCCGCATCCGCCGCATGAGCGCGCCGCCCGACTACCGCGAGCTCGAAGAGAAGATCGCCGACACCCGTCGCAAGAAGGAAGAGTCGATCGAGGCTCAGGACTTCGAGAAGGCGGCCGGCTTCCGCGACGAGGAGAAGCGCTTGATGGCCGAGCGCGACGAGAAGGAAACGGAATGGCGCGAGGCCGAGGGCGAGGTCTTCGCCGAGGTCAACGAAGAGGAGATAGCAGAGGTCCTCTCGTCGTGGACGGGCATCCCCGTGATGTCGCTGACCGAGGAGGAGACCGCGAAGCTCTTGCGCATGGAGGAGGAACTGCATACTCGCATCGTCGGGCAGCACGACGCGATCATGGCCGTGTCTCGCTCGATCCGGAGGACGCGCGCCGGGCTGAAGGACCCCAAGCGTCCCGCCGGCTCGTTCATCTTCCTGGGCCCCTCGGGTGTCGGTAAGACCGAGACCGCTAAGGCGCTCGCGGAGTTCCTGTTCGGCGACGAGGACGCGCTGATCCAACTGGACATGTCCGAGTACATGGAGAAGCACACGGTCTCGCGACTGATGGGCTCGCCTCCGGGCTACGTCGGTTACGAAGAGGGTGGACAGCTCACCGAAGCGGTGCGCCGTCGTCCCTACTCGGTGGTCCTGCTCGACGAGATCGAGAAGGCACACCCCGACGTGTTCAACACGCTCCTTCAGATCCTCGAGGACGGACGTCTCACGGATGCGCAAGGCAAGACTGTGGACTTCAAGAACACCGTGATCATCATGACGTCGAACCTCGGCACGCAGAACCTCCGCAAGCCGGCCCTCGGTTTCGGGCAGGCGAGCGAGGAGCTCACCTACGACAAGATGAAGGAGCGCGTGAACGAGGAGCTGAAGCGCAGCTTCCGGCCCGAGTTCCTCAACCGTATCGACGAGGTCATCGTCTTCCACGAGTTGACGAGGCCCGAGGTCCACTCGATCGTCGACCTGATGATCAGGCGCCTCGAGGCTCAGCTTCAGAGCCAGGATGTCGATATAGAGCTGACCGAACCGGCCAAGGACGTGCTATCGAGCAGGGGCTACGACCCCACGCTCGGCGCTCGGCCCCTGCGCCGTGCGATCCAGAGACTCGTCGAGGACCCGCTGTCCGAGAAGATCCTCTGGAAGGAGTTCGAGGCCGGCGACATGATCCTCGTCGACGTCGAAGAGACTGCAGACGGCGAGAAAGAGCTCGTCTTCCGCAAAGCCGAGAGAACTACCACTCCCGATCATCCGCCGGTCGAACTGGCCGGCGCGGGGACCGGAGACGCAGAAGTCTCGCCGGAGGGCTGACCCTCCGACGAGCAACCAAGGCAAGAGGCCCGGCCGAGAGCCGGGCTTCTTCGCGCCCCCCCATTTCTTAGACAGATCTGTTGCTCCACGAGCAACTCTTCTACGTCAGAAGATGCTAGCGGTGGCTCTTTCGCCGGGAATCCCGTGACACTCTGCGCCGTTCTCTCCTTTACGGTGAGATGCATCATCGAGCGGCGATAACAGGCGACCAAGGGAGAACCGAGCATGGTTTCGATGACGGAGGAGCGCGCCGCGGCCACGACGGAACTCGCGGCGCGTGCTGTCGACGCTGTAAAGATCTTCGGTTCGGGCGAGACGGCGGTTACCGCGCTGGATCACATCGATGTCGATTTCGCCGCCGGAAAGTTCACCGCGATCATGGGACCGTCGGGCTCGGGTAAGTCGACGCTCCTGCATTGCCTCGCCGGCCTCGACGACCTCACCTCCGGTGAGATCTTCATCGGCGACACGAACGTCACGAGACTCGACGAGAAGCGCAAGACGCTCATCAGGCGCGACAAGATCGGGTTCATCTTCCAGTCCTACAACCTCGTCCCGACCCTCACCGCACAAGAGAACATCGTGCTTCCACTGGAGCTGGCGAGACGAGAACCGGACCGCGCCTGGGTCGAGAAGCTCATAGAGACGATCGGCATCGGCGATCGCCTCGAGCATCATCCACACGAGCTCTCGGGGGGCCAGCAGCAGCGCGTGGCCGTAGCGCGCGCCCTTGCCGGGCGACCGGAGATCGTCTTCGCGGACGAGCCCACCGGTAACCTCGACTCTCGCCGAGGGACGGAGATCCTGGAGATCATGCAGACCGCCGCGCGCGACTTCCATCAATCCATCGTGATGGTGACTCACGATCCGGTTGCCGCGACCTACGCCGATCGTGTTGTCTTCCTTCAGGACGGCCGGATAGTCGACGAGATGTTCGCCCCCACGGTGGAGCGGGTGCTCGACAAGATAAAGAGTCTCGAGGCGTAGGTGCCCCGCCCAACGAACATCCTGAGGGTTCTGGCGGCGAAAAGCTGGCGTCTCGCGGCGTGCGCGCCCAGAGGGCACCCGGTCGCGCACGTACCTCACGCTACGCACGCTCCCTGCGGCCTTGCGATGCTTGCTTTTCACTCGCCAGAACCTCGCAAACGTCATTGGGCGGAGCACTAAGTGTTCAAGGCAACGATCAGGAGCCTCCTGGGCCACAAGCTCAGGTTGATGCTGACCGGGCTCGCGGTCGTGCTCGGCGTCGGCTTCATCTCGGGTACCTACGTCCTGACCGACACGATGAACGCGGCGTTCGATGATCTCTTCGACTCGACGACCGAAGGGGTCGATGTATTCGTCCGCGACGCCAGTGACTTCGAAGCGCAGTTCGGAGGCAGCCGCGAGCCGATAGACGAGAGCGTGCTCGGCACCGTCCAGGGCGTCGAAGGTGTCGAGCTGGCGGTCGGTTCGGTCACCGGCTACGCCCAGATGATCGACAAGGAAGGGGAGGCGATCACGCCGGGAGGGGCACCCACACTCGGGTTCAACTGGACGCCGGAGCCGCTCAATCCCCTGGACCTGGAGGCGGGCGAGCCGCCGGAGACCTTGACCGAGGTCGTGATCGACGCCAACACCGCGAGCGAGCACGACTTCCAGGTCGGCGACGAGATCGAGGTCATCACGCTGGAGGAACCCCAGACGTTCACGATCTCAGGGGTCGCGACGATCGGAGGGGCGGGGAGTCTCGGGGGCGCGACTCTCGCCGTCTTCGAGACGTCGAAGGCCCAGGAACTTTTCGACAGGGTCGATAAGTTCGACGCCGTCGAGGCCGTCGGAAGCAGCAGCATCAGCGAGGTCGAGCTTCGCAACCGGATCCAGCTCGAGCTTCCCGACGGAGTCACTGCGTCCACTGCGGCGAACGTATCCGACGAGCAATCGGAGACCATCCAGGAAGGGCTCGGCTTCTTCAATACGGCTCTGCTCGTGTTTGCCAGCGTGGCATTGTTCGTGGGAGCCTTCCTCATCTTCAACACGTTCTCGATCACGGTGGCGCAGCGAACACGCGAGTTCGCCCTGCTTCGCGCATTGGGCGCGAGCGGCCGCCAGGTGATGGGCTCCGTTGTCATCGAGGCGTTGATCGTGGGGGTCGTCGCCGCCGCGATCGGATTGGGCACGGGCGTTCTGATCGCGCTCGGCCTCAACGCGCTCCTCGATGCATTCGGCATCGATCTTCCGCAAGCGTCGCTCCAGCTCCAGGCGCGCACCGTCATCGTGGCTCTGGTGGTTGGAGTGGTTGTCACGGTTCTCTCGGCGGTCATCCCGGCGCGCCGCGCCGCCCAGATCTCGCCGATGGAGGCCTTACGGGAGAGCGCGCCTACCGCGTCGAGGCCGTCTCGCCTCAGGCTGATCCTCGGCGTCCTCGTGACGCTCGCCGGCGTCGCGATGTTGCTCGTGGGTCTCTTCGCCGATGTCGCGCAGGAGGTCTCCTACGTCGGCGGAGGAGCGGCGATCATCTTCTTCGGTGTGGCTACGCTCGCTCCGTTGTTCGCGCGTCCGATGGCGGCCGCGATCGGATATCCGGTGCGCCGGATGTTCGCGATGCCCGGCCATCTCGCGCAGCAGAACGCGACCCGCAACCCGAAGCGAACCGCGTCGACCGCGGCGGCCCTCATGATCGGCCTGGCTCTCGTCGGCTTCGTGGGCATCTTCGCCGACTCATCGAAGTCCTCGATCAACAAGACACTCGACGAGTCGATGCGGGCCGACTTCGTCATCCGGAGTAGTTCGCTGGCGAACCAGGTCATAAGCCCGAATGTGGCCGAGGAGCTACGCGAGCAGACCGAACTGGGAGCCATCACTCCCTTCCGCGTCGGCCAGTTCAAACACGACGGGAGCAACCGATACCTCACCGGCACCGATCCGACGACGCTGCCGGAGACGGGCGATATCGGAGTGGTCGCCGGCGATCTCGGCGACCTCGAGGACGGGGGGCTGTTCCTCTACGATCAGGCCGCCGAAGATCTCGGGATCGGTGTGGGGGACACCTACGAGATGCAGTTCGCCGCGACGGGCCGGATGGACGTCCCCGTCGTGGGGCTCTTCGACGACAAGACGTTCGTGGGGAGCGACTACCTCGTGTCCATCGACACCTACAACGAGAACTTCCCCGAGCGCGTCGACAGCAACGTCCTCGTCAAAGCCGCCGATGGCGTATCGCTCGACAGCGCGCGGGCCGCGGTGGAGGAGGTGACCCAGGACTACCCGAACGTCGAGGTCGAGAACCAGGCCGAGGCGAAGGAGAGCTACGCGTCGCAGATCGACCAGCTGCTGGGATTGGTGACGGCCCTCCTAGCGCTCGCGCTTGTCATCGCCCTGCTCGGCATCACTAACACCCTCGCTCTCTCGGTTTACGAAAGGACGCGCGAGCTCGGCCTCCTCCGGGCCGTCGGCATGTCGCGGAGACAGACGAGGGCGATGATCCGCTGGGAGGCGGTCATCATCGTCATCATCGGAGGGATCCTCGGGATCGCGATCGGGATCTTCTTCGGATGGGCTCTGGTCAAGGCGCTCGCCGACGAGGGAATCACGACCTTCTCCATCCCCGGCGGGCAGATGCTCCTGTACCTCGTACTCGCCGTCCTCGCCGGGATACTCGCGGCGATCCCGCCGGCGCGCCGGGCGGCGAAGCTGAACGTCCTCGAGGCCATAGCGACGGAGTAACCCGGATTCTGCGTCAGAATCGCTGCGCTATGTGCACATTTCCTGCGCTAGAAACCGTCAGTCGAAGATTCGGTCCTCTTTGAGACGCGGCTCGGCTCCGAGCAAACGGTAATGCTCCCAGCCGAACGCCTCTTCGAACATCTCCGGAGGGAGCGTTAGGAAGTACGAGTCCTCGGGTATCTGGCTTGCGTGGGCGGCCATGGCGGCGCGCTTCTTACCGAGGTGCTCGCGGACGTCGAGCACGGTCGTTATCGTGGCCTCCGGCACACCTAGTTTCATCTCGGCCGGATCGAAGGGGAGCTCCAAGCCGTTCTCCAGCATCCTCTCGAAGCTCCTCTGTATCTGTTCCAGCGGCACCACCGATTCGTAGACCCGCGGCGTTCCCGCGAGCTCGGCCGCGCGCACGCCGACGCGGTGCACCATGATGT
>JBOGXG010000230.1:0-2882 GCA_050694195.1 Actinomycetota bacterium
ACGGCGGCTACACGCGCATCCTCAAGATCGGGCCACGCAATGGTGATGGGGCGCCGATGGCTTACATAGAACTGATCGCGGGTGAGGTGACGGCGCCGGTCGAGGAGACGACGGAGGCTCAACCACGCCGCAGGCGACTCGGTCGCAGGGGTTCGTCCCAGCTGCCCCAGGACAAGCCGGTCCGGTCGCGAGCCGCCGAGGCATCGGCCGCGGGAGCGGCGAAAGAGGACGTGCCCGAAGCGGCGGCCGCCGGTGCCGCCGACGAAGAGGCGATCGAGGCGCAGGCAGAGGGCGAAGAAGCGTCCGCTCAGGCCGCAACCGACGCCGCCGAGACCTCCCCGGGGGCCGGAACGGAGATCGCAGAAGACGAGGCCACGACCGGAGACCGCGCGAAGCAGCAGCGCGAATAGGGACCGCTGAACCTTCGTCTCGACCTCGCCTACGACGGAGCCCCGTTCAGGGGATTCGCTCGTCAACCTGAGGTTCGAACCATCCAGGGTGAGCTGGAGATCGCCCTCGGACGGATCTTCAAGGGAGCTACGTACTGCGTCGCAGCCGGTCGTACCGACGCCGGGGTCCACGCGCTCGGCCAGGTCGTCAACGTTCCCGAGGCTCCCGACGGCACGGATCCGGGGACGCTCGTCGCGTCACTGAACCGGTTGTGCGGCCCGTCGATATCGGTGACGAGTTGCCGGGAAGTATCTGCCGAGTTCAGCGCCCGCTTCAGCGCGCGCTCCCGGACCTACGTCTACGCCATCCTCGAGAGCGACGTACCGGACCCGTTCCTGCAGGGCACCTGCCTCCTCCACAAGGGGGGCTTGAACGTGGGCGCGATGAACGAGGCCGCCGGGCACCTCCTCGGCCCCCACGACTTCAGCTCGTTCGGTCGTCTCCCCGACGCCGAAGCGACGCCCACGAGGAACCTTTTCGAGCTCGAGGTGCGGCGCACGGGGCAGCTCATCAGGATCAAGGCGCGCGCCAACGCCTTCATCCACCAGATGGTCCGCTCCCTGGTCGGCACTCTTCTCCAGGTCGGCGAGGAGAAGACCTCGCCGACCGAGATGGGCTCGATCCTCGCCGCGAAAGACAGGGCCGCGGCGGGCCCGGTCGCCCCGGCGCATGGCCTGTGTCTCGTGTCGGTCGAATACGACGACGGCTGGAGCACCCCCCCAGTTTCTTAGACAGAATCGTTGGCCCAGGAGCAACTGTTCTGTCCAAGAAAACAGGGGGCGGCTGTTTGACCGGGGGAAAAAGGGCCGTTATCCTGCACTTTCTCTGAACGACGGCCGTCGCGGCCGGACACCAGAAGGACGTTATGAAGACCCACACAACGAAGCCTGATGAGATCACGCGCGAGTGGTGGATAGTCGACGCCGACGGCGTCGTCCTCGGCCGTCTCGCCTCCGAAGTGGCGAAGCGCCTCCGCGGTAAGCACAAGCCGAACTTCTCCCCGCATCTCGACACCGGCGACCACGTCATCGTGACCAACGCGTCGAAGATCGTGATGACAGGAAACAAGCTCATCGATAAGCACATGTACCGCCACTCCGGCTATCCCGGGGGTCTGTCGGCGGTGCCCTATTCGAAGATCATGAAGACGAAGCCGGAACTGGCGGTCGAAAAGGCCATCAAGGGGATGCTGCCCAGCAACAAGCTCGGCGCCGCGATGCTGAAGAAGCTGCGTGTCTACGCTGGCCCGGCGCATCCGCACGGCGCGCAGAACCCGAAGCCGCTGGACCTCAAAGAGGTTGCGGCGCCGCACAACCCGGAGCAGGCTCACACGATCGAGGAGGTAACCGGTGCCTGAGATGTTGTCCCGCGCGACCGGTCGTCGCAAGGAGGCGGTCTGTCGTGCTCGACTTCTCGAGGGCGAGGGGAAGTGGCAGATCAACGGCCGCCCGTTCGAGGATTATTTCCCCAGCGCGACGCATCGCATGATCGTGACGGAGCCGCTACGCCTCACCGACACCGAGGGCCGCTACGACATAATCGCCAAGATCGAAGGCGGCGGAGTGAGCGGACAAGCCGGAGCGTTGCGCCACGCGATCGCCCGGATGCTCATCGAGCTGGACCCAGACCTCCGCCCGGCCCTCAAAAAGGCCGGCTTCCTGACTCGGGACGCCCGCGAGAAAGAGCGGCGGAAGTACGGGCTCAAGAAGGCCCGCAAGGCCCCGCAGTACTCGAAGCGCTGATCTTCCTCCCCAGACCAAAAGCCGAGGTGCGAGGCTAGGACAGCATCCGGCGGAGAACCATCTGCAGGACCCCTCCGTGGCGGAAGTAGTCGAGCTCCACGTCGGAGTCGATGCGGCACTCGACGTCGAAACTCGTCTCGTTCCCGTCATCGCTCCGCGCGACGACCTCGAGCACGCCGTGGGGGGCCAGGGACGAGGCCACGCCGGCGATCGTGTACGTCTCGGTCCCGTCGAGCCCGAGGGACTCCGCGTTGGCGCCCCCCGTGAACTGGACCGGGAGGACTCCCATGCCCACCAGGTTGCTGCGGTGGATGCGCTCGAAGCTCTCGGCGATGACCGCCTTCACTCCTAGGAGCCGGGGGCCCTTGGCGGCCCAGTCGCGCGAGCTTCCCGACCCGTACTCCTTGCCGGCCACGATGATCGTGGGCGTGCCCTCCTCGAGGTAGCGCATCGCGACGTCGAAGATCGGCTCGACTTCGCCGTCCGGGATGTGGCGGGACCAGCCACCTTCCTTGCCCCCCGCGAGCTGGTTGCGGAAGCGAACGTTCGCGAAGGTTCCGCGCATCATCACCTCGTGGTTGCCGCGGCGTGACCCGTAGGAGTTGAAATCCTTGATCGCGACCCCGTTGTCCTGGAGGTACCGACCGGCCGGAGACGAGGGCGCGATCGAGCCGGCGGGGGAGATGTGAT
>JBOGXG010000231.1:0-21125 GCA_050694195.1 Actinomycetota bacterium
TCGTTCGCCATTTCCTCGGGGCCACTAGCGATACCGCGGCGCGCCGATAGTGGACCGGGCCGATCCATTCACCGGCTACTCGGTGATCCTGCGAGTCCTTATCTACGGCGTCATCCCCGCCTTCACGGCATGGCAGTTCATCCGTCTCCGGCGAGCGCTTCACGTCTTCCAACTGGAGAGCTACAAGCGCCATTGGTTCAGACGTTGGTGCGCGGAGAACACGAGACGTGCCCTCTTCCTGCGGCGCACGAGCGATGCCAAGAAGCCGCTCGTGATGACCGGTCGGGCGTGGCGGATGGTCGTCACGGCAACGATCCTTTCGTTGCTGGCCATCCTTGTCCCGTCTGCGGCGGCTCACCTCCTCGGCGGAGCTCCCTACGACCTGATCACCGCCGCCGTGACGATGGCTGCCGTGTTCTGGTTCGCACCCCAGATCCTCGTGGCCGCGGACGTGCTGATGACTCCCGTGCAGAACGCGGTCAACGGAAGGTTCCTCAAGGCCGCGACCGGGAAGCTCCGCGACTTCGCGCCCACCGTCGTGGGCGTCACCGGTTCGTTCGGGAAGACATCGACGAAGGTGGCAGTGGCCCGACTACTCGGCGCGCCTGCCGAGGTTCTGGCTACCCCCGGCTCCTTCAACACACCCCTCGGCGTGTCGCGCACGATCAACGAGGATCTGGAGCGCGGGCATCGCTGGTTCGTCGTCGAGATGGGAGCGCGGCAGGAGGGCGACGTCGCGGAGATATGCGCCTTCGTGGATCCGACGATCGGTGTGTTGACCTCCATCGGACCCGCGCATCTGGAGAGCTTCGGCTCGCTCGAAGCCGTCCGGCGCGCCAAGTACGAACTGATCCATAGCCTTCCCTCGTCTGGTACCGCGGTGATGAACGTCGACGACGAAGATGTCCGGCGCGCGGCGGACTCGACCGACACGGTCGAGGTGATCCGGTACGGCATCGACGAGAGCGGGATTCCCAACGTGACGGCGCGCGATCTCATGATCACCGAACGAGGGACGGCGCTAACTATCGTCGACCGCCGTTCGGGCGCGCAAGTGCCGGTGCAGACCCGCCTCCTGGGACGACACGCGGTGGGTCATGTGCTCGCCGGCGTAGCCGTAGCTCTCGCGTCTGGTCGCTCGCTCGACGAACTGACGGATGCGATCGAGAGTCTCGAGCCCGTCGAGCATCGTCTGCAGATCATCCCGGGGGCCGGGGGAGTGACGGTGATCGACGATGCCTATAACTCCAACCCGTCGGGTGCGGCCGCGGCCATCGAGGTCCTCGAGAGGATGCCGGGCCGGCGGAAGGTTGTTGTGACGCCGGGGATGGTGGAGTTGGGAGATCTCCAGGCGACCGCCAATGAGGAGTTCGGGCGCCGAGCCGCTCTCACCGCCGACACGCTGATCGTGGTCGCGCCGCTGAACCGCGACGCGATAGTGAGCGGAGCGAAGAGCGTGCGATCGGACGTCGAGCTCATCATCGTCGATTCCCTCAAGGAGGCAACCGCTCGATTGCGGGACGTCTTGGGGGCCGGAGACGTGGTTCTCTTCGAGAACGATCTACCCGATCAGTACGAGGGCTGAGGCAGGCAGCCATTGCCGGGGGGCCCCGTGCCCTGCTCGTATGCTCGGGCCATGTCCAGGAAGCGCGTCGGCGTCATCTTCGGAGGACGCTCTGTGGAGCACGACGTTTCGGTCGTCACCGGCCATCAGGCGATGGAGGTACTCGTCGCCGACCACGACGTCGTTCCCATCTACGTGACGCGCGAAGGCGAGTGGTTCGCCGGCGAGGCCCTGAACGACCTCGACGTCTACCGCAAGAAGAGCTGGGCGGATGTGGGGGAGCGAGCCTTCTTGCCGCCGGTGGCAGGCACGGGAGGTCTCCTAGTCCCCGGCGGGCGCCTCAAGGGCTCACGCGTCGTCTCGCTGGACGTCGTCGTCCCTGCGATACACGGGACGTTCGGCGAGGACGGGACGCTGCAAGGCGTCCTCGAGCTCGCCGACATCCCCTATACGGGATCGGGCGTGGCCGGCTCCGCGGTGGGGATGGACAAGGTCGCGATGAAGGCCCTGTTCCAGGCCGCGGGCTTGCCGGTGCTTCCTCACGTCGTCGTCGACGGCCATCGGCTCGATAGGGACAGAGGCCCGGCGATCGCGGAGATCGAAGCCCAGATCCCGTACCCGGTGTTCGTGAAGCCGTCGCGCTTGGGATCGAGTGTCGGCATCGGCAAGGCGCGCGACAGAGATGCTCTCGAGGAGGTCCTCGAGGTGGCGCGCCGATACGACACGCGCATCATCGCCGAGCAGGCGGTCGAGGACTGCAGCGAGGTCAACTGCTCCGTGCTCGGAGGCCACGGGCGGGAGCTGCGCGCGTCCGTGTGCGAGCAGCCGATCCCGTGGGAGGAGTTCCTTTCGTTCTTCGACAAGTACATGCGAGGAGGAAAAGGCAAGGCCGATGCTGGGATGGTGGCGCAGGAGCGACGCATCCCGGCCCCCATCTCCGACACCTTGACGAAAACGGTGCAGGCGAACGCGCTCACCGCTTTCGAGGCGATCGACGCCGCCGGGGTAGCTCGGATCGATTCATTCGTCAGGGAGGACACGGGCGAGACCTGGGTGATGGAGATAAACACCATGCCCGGCTCGTTCTCTTTCTACCTGTGGGAAGCCAGCGGCGTAACGTTCCGCGCGCTGATGGCGAACCTGATAGACATCGCGCTGGAAGGGCACGCGGCGAAGTCGGAACTCATGTTCTCCTTCGAGTCGGGCATGCTCGAGAGATCGAAAGGTTTGAAGTCGGGTGGCTGAAACAGCCCAGGCGAAACTCTCCACCGAGGAGAAGCGACGGTTCCAGGAGGAGGCGATGCCTCTTCTCGATTCGCTGTACGCCGGCGCTCTCCGGATGACGAGGAACCCCGCAGACGCGGAGGACCTCGTGCAGGAAACCATGCTGCGCGGCTACCGTGCTTTCAACCGATTCGAGCCGGGAACGAACCTCAAGGCATGGCTCTTCCGCATCCTCACGAACGCGTACATCAACACCTACCGGAAGAAGCAACGCGAGCCGCGGAAAGTATCGCAGGACGAGGTCGAGGAGTTCGACCTCTACAGGGAGCTGAAGGACCATGATCCGAACCTCTCGGTGACGCCCGAGACCATAGTGCTCGACTCGCTCGTCGACTCGGACATCCTGGAGGCGATCGACGACCTCCCCGAGCAGTTCCGGATGGCGGTTGTCCTCTCGGACGTCGAGGGGTTCTCCTACGCCGAGATGGCCGAGATCATGGACGTCCCCATGGGCACCGTCATGTCCAGGCTTCACCGGGGAAGAAAGGCCCTCCAGAAGAGGTTGTGGGATATAGCCCGCGATCGAGGGATCGTGAAGGGACCGTCGAAGGAAGACAGCAGCAAGAAATAGGGGGAGACTGATGGTGTTCGGGGGCAGGGCCGGCCTGAAAGGGCATGAGGTCCCATGAAAGAGGTATGCAAACAGACCCTTCAACGGGCCTATCTGATACTCGACGGGGAGGAGATATCCGTCGAGGAACGCACCCGTATCGAGACCCATCTCGAGGAATGCTCCCCCTGCTACGAACGCTACGGCGTGGAGGTGGAGGTCAAGCGGGTCATCCAGCGCCTGCGAGGTTCCTGCGCCTGCCCCGACCGCCTGAGGGAAAAGATCACATCCCTCCTCGAAGAGTCCTAAAGCAAGCAAACTAGGATTCTCGGCCCAATGGGTTTAAGCTTGGTTGGCCACCGCCCAGACCGTGGTGGCGACGACTACCGCCGGGCCCCTGTGGCTCCACGTCAGAAAGTTCCTTTATGGCGCGAACGAATCTCCACGAACTGGCATCGCGGCTCCTCGACTGTCTCAACGGCTCTTCCTTGGACGGCACATTCGAGGGGAAGCTGCGCTCGGTAGCCGCAGAAGCTGGTCTGAACTCGGTCCGCAGCGCCGAGGCCGTCAAACTTCTAGAGGACCTAGAACGGATCGAGATCGTCCAGCGGGGTCGCCGTGGCCGCGACACGATCATCCGGATCAGATCCACGGAGCCCATCACCCTCGATCAGGCGGAGTCCCGCCTCCCGAGCCGGGGGACCCGCAGGGCCGCCAGGCTGAACTACGAGGACCTCGGTCGCACGGTGATCGACCGGCTCCTGGAACTGGGGCGGGACGATGCCCTCCGCCAGGCTCAGGTCGAAGCCTTCGCAAGCGAGAACCAGAAGGCGCGCCTCCGCATGGCCGAGCTCGAGGCGGATGTGGATGAGGCTAGGAAGCGCGAGACCGATCTCAGGATCAAGCTCCGGACGGCCGAGGAGTCGCTGGAACGAGCCGAGGAGAACCTGAAGCGCGCCTTCGGGGGCGGCGGCGATCGAGACACTCCCGGTGAAGAACGCACCGTGCCGGACGACGAGGCGCGCGCGGTTCTGGACATCCTTCGATCAGGACGCACGTGACCGAACCGGAAGTCCTCGTCCGCCGAGACGGAGCCATCCAGTTCATCACCATCGATCGACCCGACCGCCGGAATGCGATCAACGCCGCGGTCGTGCGCGGGATCTCCGAGGGCCTCGCGGCCGCCGAAGACGACGACGGAGCGCGGGCCGTGGTTCTAACCGGCGCGGGCGATAGGGCTTTCTGCGCGGGGGGCGATCTCGGGGGCATGACGGCCGAATCGCGCGTCGGAAAGCATTTCGAGCGGGCCGCGGTGGGCGACCTATTCGAACAGATGCGGTCTTCCCGGCTGCCGATCGTGGCGCGCGTCAACGGTCACGCGCTCGCCGGTGGATTCGGGCTGATGCTGGCATGCGATCTCGTCATCGCGTCCGACACCGCCACGCTGGGAACGCCGGAGATCGACATCGGTCTGTGGCCCTTCATGATCACCGCCGTCATCCACCGCGATCTTCCTCGCAAGCTGGCGCTCGAGCTGATGCTCACGGGACGCCGCATCGGTGCGCGCGAGGGCGAGCGATGGGGATTCGTCAATCGAGTCGTGCGTCCGGAGGAGCTCGACGCCGCCGTCGCAGAGATCGCCGATGCGCTGATATCCAAGAGCTCTCTCATAGCGGCGCTCGGCAAGCGGTCGTTCTACGCCGCCGAGGACATGGCCTTCCGGGAGTCCCTCGATTACCTGGCCGGGATGCTGACCGTATGCCTCGAGTCCGAGGACACGATCGAGGGCGTCACCGCCTTCCTAGAGAAACGCCCGCCCGAGTGGAAGGACCGCTAGCCGCCCGCCGGTCCCCTCGGCTGCCGACCGCCCCCCTTCTCCGACCGCCTCGTACCATGTAAGGCAGACAACGTAGTGCGTTGTTTTCCTTCCATGGAACCAGTTCCTCCCGCTGTAGAGACTGTTCCTCCTCTGGCTTACGCTGCTCCGTAGCGAGGCCCCGGAAGACTTCGGCGGGAGCCGCCGGCGACGGGCCCCAGGAGGTATCGATGTCTGACGACGCGAAGGCCGCGCCGGCCCCCGAGCGCGCAGCGGTCACCTATTCCTACGACGGTCCCACCATGAAGGAAGCCGTCGACGCCCTAAACGAGAAGAAAGAGCAGTACCGCGGTATGGGGGGGCCGGAGAGGGTCCAGCGGCAGCACGACTCGAGCAAGCTCACCGCCCGCGAGCGGTTGGATCTCTTCTTCGACACCGGCACGTTCGTCGAGTACGGGATGCTCGCCCATCATCAATCCCAGTCCCCTCAGATGCAGGGGAAGTTCACCCCGGCGGACGGCGTCATCTGCGGGATCGGCGAGGTCGAGGGCCGGAAAGTCGCCACGATCGCCTACGACTTCACGGTGATGGCGGGCTCGATGGGCATGGTCACAGAACTGAAAGCCACGCGCATGCGGGAACTCGCCCTTCGCGAGCGCATCCCCCTCGTGTGGCTGATCGATTCGGCCGGCGCGCGCATACAGGAGGCCACGGGCTCGATGTTCGCGCGCACGGGAGATCTCTTCCGCGAGCAGGTCGTGATGAGCGGCGTCGTCCCTCAGGTCGCCGCGATGATGGGGCCCGGCGCGGCGGGGACCGCGTACATCCCGGGACTTGCAGACTTCGTCCCGATGGTGAAGGGCAACTCGAACATGGCGCTGGCCGGCCCGCACCTAGTGAAGGCCGCCGTCGGCGAAGAGGTCACCGCCGAGGAGATGGGGGGCTCCAACGTCCACTGCAAGATCTCCGGCGTCGCGGATCTCGAAGTCCCCGACGACGAGGCATGCATCGCGGCGGTGCGCAAGTACCTATCGTTCTTCCCGTCCTCGAACCTAGCGCAGCCTCCGGTGATCGAAACGGCCGATCCGGTCGATCGTCGCGCGGAGGCCTTGCACGAGATCGTTCCCGCCAACCCGCGCCAGGCGTACGACGTTCACAAGGTGATCGCCGAGATCGTCGACGACGGTGACTTCTTCGCGATGAAGCCGGAGTGGGCGCGCAATATCGTGACCGGATTCGCGCGGCTCGGAGGAAGCCCCGTGGGGATCGTGGCGAACCAGCCGAAGTTCCTCGGCGGCGCGCTCGACGTGAACGGTGCGGACAAGGCGGCGCGTTTCGTGTGGCTGTGCGACGCGTTCCATATCCCGCTCGTGTTCCTGATGGATTGCCCCGGCTTCCTCGTGGGCAGCGCGGTCGAGAAGCAAGGCATCATCAGGCACGGAGCCAAGATGCTCTTCGCAGTGGCCGAGGCAACCGTTCCGAAGATGACTGTCGTGATGCGCAAGGGCTACGGCGCGGGCTACTACGTGATGAACGGGCGAGCGTACGAGCCCGATCTGATCGTTGCGTGGCCGACCGCGGAGATCTCCGTGATGGGCCCGGAGGGCGCGGTCAACATCATCTTCCGCAAGCAGATCGAAGCGATGCCAGCTGATGAGCAGGCGGAAGCCCGCAACAACATGGTCGCTGCTGTGCGCGAGCAGATCTCGCCTTACATCGCGGCGGGATGGTCCTTCATCGATGACCTCATCGATCCCGCCGACACGCGTAGCGTCCTCGTGAGGTCGTTGCAGAGCGCCTCGAACAAGAGCATCGAGCGGCCGTGGAGGAAGCACGGTGTTCTCCCCGTGTGAGCTGTGGCGCCGGTCGGACCGGCGGGGGAGGATGTGGGGCGGGGAGAGGTGATGGAGGAATCGGAGTCGCGGCGGGGTAGCGCCGTTGCCGTGTTGGTCCTGGTCGTCATGGCGCTCGTGTCCTTGCAGGGGCTGTCGGCGCTGGTGAGCGATACCGCCGACGATCCCGAACCTCCGGATCCGGGCGCCGGGGTCGTGAGCCCCGGTGGGGACGTGACCGCCTTGCCGCTCCCGAGCCCCGCTCCGTCGCCGAGTCCGACGCCGGCCCCCGAAGACGTCGACGCCGCGGGCACCCGCTTCGTCCGGACGGTCCACTCCTTCCCGCGGCGCTGCCTCCGGGCCGGGCCGCGGCCCTCGCCCGGCCACCTCGCCGCATTCCAGGGCGGACGCGTCTCGGTGTCGAGGCCGGAGGGAGATGCGGTGACGCAGATCGATGCGGCCCCTCCCATCGGATGGAGCCCGAGCGGCAGCTTCCTCGCCACCGGCGGAGGGGAGCTATGGCGCGCCAACGGCCGGCGGGCGGGTTCGTTCCTTCCGGACGATGCGGACTTGTGGATGTGGTCCCCGGTGAGCGACTGCGCGCTCGCGGTCAACGCCCGCGGGAGGCTCCTGGTCGTTGGCCCGGGCCTCCGCCGCCGGACGTTGTTCGAGCGCGGCGGCGTCGAGGATCTAGCGTTCTCGCCCGACGGGCGCCGGCTCGGGTTCGTGCTCGCCGAGGCAGAAGGTCGCTCGGCGCGAAGCATCTGGATCGCCGACCTCGCCGGCGGACCGGCGCGTCGCATCGAGCGATATACACCTCGTACGCCGGTGGTGGCGCTGCTCGGCTGGGACGCGCGCGGCAGACGCTTGTTCTACGCCACTTCGTCGGGCGCCTCCCTCTCTGCCGACGGGATCGCGCTGAGGTATCACGCCGCGCGAGGTGGAGGCTGCGGCCGTGCCGGCGTGACGATGCTTCCCCTCGACGCTTATCTCACCCGGTGCGGTGATCGCGACCTGGTCGTCGTCGGTCCGGGGCGCGAGACGAACCTCGATAAGCGACTCGCTTATCTCACCCCGACCGGGCCCAGCTTCATCACGCCGACAGACGCCACGGTCATCTCTCCGTCGTGTTCACCCGGCGGCGAGTTCATCGCGGCCGTCGCAGCGCGAGACGGAGCGCGACTTTCAGCGCGCCGCCTCGTCGTCCTGCGGCCCGACGGCTCGTTCGAGAGGTTCCTGGCTCCCGAGGGGTTCGGCGACGCGTACCCGCGCTGGGGTCCGGCCGGGACCGGGCTGTCGTTCATCCGGCAGCGGCCGTCGGGCCGCATCGCCGACGTGTGGTTCATCCGCGAGGGGGCCGCGGCGCGGCCGACCCCGCTCGTCGTGGCGGTGTCGGGGAACGTCTACGGCCACTTCAACTGGGCCCGGGTCTTCGATTGGAGCGCCGACCCCCCGGCCCTCACCCCCGCGTTTTGAACGCTTCCGGGTACGCGCGATGGTCCCGAAATACGCGCGGTTTCGCCGTCATGCCTCTTCCAGGTAAACCGCGCGTATCTACGTACGCGGGATGGGCTCCGGAAGCGTTCAAAAACTCTAGGGGACCGTGCCGTAGAGGCGGTCTCCGAAATCGCCGAGGCCCGGCATGATGTAGGCCAGTTCGTTGAGCTCTCGGTCGATCGCCGCCGTGGTGATCGCGACGTCGGGGTGGGCCGCCTCGAGTGCCTTTATCCCCTCCGGAGCCGACACCACCGAGACCATCCTCACGGTCTCGGCTCCGGCCGACTTCACCGAGCCGAGGGCCGCGTCGGCCGAGCCGCCGGTCGCCAACATCGGGTCGAGAACGAAGGTAGAGGCGTCCTGGAGCTTCGGCAGCTTGGCGTAGTACTCGGACGGTTGGAACGTGGCCTCATCCCGCTCGAGTCCGAGATAGCCCACACGCACCTCGGGGAACAGCTCCACGACGGCATCGAGCATCCCCAGCCCGGCCCGAAGGATCGGGACCGCGACGATGGGGCCGGCGAGGACCCGGCCGGTCGCCTCTTCTAGAGGGGTCTCCACCGTGCGGGACCGGGTGGGAAGATCCTTCGTCGCCTCGAGCATCAGTACGGTCGTCAAACGCTTCGTGAGAGTGCGGAAGAAAGCCGGCGAGGTCGTTCGGTCTCGGAGCGCCATCAGTAAGTGGCCGGCAAGCGGGTGGTCGACGACGGTGACGCTCACGGGCTCGAAGGATATAGCCTCCATGCTCGTGGATGCCTGTGTCATCACTTGTGCGATCAGCGGTGTGGCTGCGAACCGCGAGCAGTGCCCTGCGATCCCTTACACGCCGGAGGAATACGCCGCCGAGGCGAAGAGGGCCCGGGATGCAGGAGCGTCCGTGATCCACATCCACGCGCGCTATCCGGACGGCACGCCGAGCTTCAGGGTGCAGGAGTACAGGGCGATCACGCAGGCGATCCTCGCCGAGGCCCCCGACCTCATCATCAATTACTCGACCGGAGCGATCGGCGTCCCGATCGAAGAGCGGGTCCACCAGATCACGGCCCTCAAGCCGGAACTCGGTGCGCTCAACATGGGGTCGATGAACTACGCGAAGTATTCGGAACGCCGGAAGCAGATCGTCTTCGACTTCGTGTTCCAGAACCCCTTCGGCGACATAACGTTCTTCCTCGAGAAGATGAATTCCGTGAACGTGAAGCCGGAGTGCGAGTGCTTCGACACAGGCCACATCGGCAACACAGGCCCCCTCATCGACATGGGCATCCTCGAACCGCCGATCCAATTCTCTTTGATCCTCGGGGTCCTCGGCGGCGCGCCGCCGGATGCACGCACGCTCGAGCACATGGCGAGTCTGCTACCCGAGCCCAGCACGTGGGAGGTCATCGCCATCTCGCGCAAGCAGTGGGAGCTCGTTGCCGCCGCGGCATCGCTCGGCGGGAACGTGCGCGTGGGGTTGGAGGACAATTTCTATCTCCCCTCAGGCGAGATGGCGAGCTCGAACGGCGAGCTGATCGAGAAAGCGGCCCGATCGGTGGAGCTGTCCGGTCGGACGGTCGCGGCGCCGGCGGAGGCGCGTGCGGCGTTGTCGCTTCCCGACCCTCCTGACCGCTCGGCCTTGCCGACCGAAACCGAGGAGTCCACAGTTGGCTGAGGAGGTTCTCGCCGAGATGGTCGCGAACGTGTGGAAGGTGCTGGTCAAGGAGGGGGACTCTGTAGGTGAGGGAGATCCTCTCGTCATCCTCGAGTCGATGAAGATGGAGATCCCCGTCGAGGCGACCGCTGCGGGCACGATCTCCGAGGTCGGCGTGCAGGAGGGTGGTGTCGTCCAGGAAGGCGACGTGATCGCGGTCATCGAATAGTGCCGCTCGTCTCCGTCGAGGTCGACCACACCGGAGTTGCAACCCTCACGCTCCGCCGGCCGGCCGCCAGGAACGCGCTCTCGATGGAGCTATGTGATGCGATCGTCGGCGGCCTAGAGGAGATCGACGGCAACGGGTCCGCCCGCGTCGTGATCCTGGCTGGGGAGGGGAAGGTCTTTTGTTCGGGAGCCGACTTCGCCGCCGTATCGGGACCGGATGCACTCGACTTCCTCCCGGCGTTCGAGCGGATGCTGGAGGCCGTTGCTCATTTCCGTCTCCCGGTCATCGCGCGCATCCAGGGGGCCGCGCTCGGTGGTGGGCTTCAACTCGCGAGCGTGTGCGACTTCCGCGTGATCGACGAGGACGCGAACGTGGGGATCCCCTCGTCGCGCCTTGGGATCGTCATCAATTTCGAGAACGTGCAGCGCCTCGTCGTGCTCGTCGGCGCGGCGCGCGCCAAGGAGGTGCTGCTCACCGCCAGGACCTTCTCCGGGGCCGAGGCCGTGATCGCCGGACTCGCGACGAGTGCTCATCCGGCCGATGGTCTCGCCGCGGCCGCGGCCGAACTCGCCGAGCGGATCGCGGCCCTGGCCCCTTTGTCGGTGCAAGGAGCGAAGCGAGCGATCGACGCGGTGCAGTCTCACCTCGGCGGGGTGAGGGCGTCGTCACCGGAGCGCGCCGAGGAGATCGACAGGCTGGTGGTGGAGGCCTACAACAGCGCAGACCTCGCCGAGGGCCTCCGCCGCGATGCAGGAGAAACGAACGCCGGGATTCAGCGGCACCTGATCTTCTCTTCTTGAGAGTCACGTATACGACGCCGATCTTGGACCAAGAACTAGAGGGGGCGCCGGCCCATGAAGCCTTCGTCCGGGCGGTGCCAGTAGGCGACTTCGGGCTCGCCGAGGCGCCAGCAGAGGTATATCTCCTCGTCCGCCATCGTCGAGGGGAAGTCGACGAGGCCCGTCTCGAAATCGCGGAGCACGATCTCCCACTCCTCCAAACGCTCCATCAACTCTTGGACGCGAGCGAGGACGCGCGACCATTTCTCGCGCTTGCTCGATCCACCGTTGCCGGCGGCCGCCCGCGCGACGATCTCGCGGATGCGTTCCGCCTCCTCGAACTTCTCCCGCAACTCGACGAGCGTCGGTGCCAGGAACGGCAACAGCTCGTTCGCTTCCTCGACGCTGTATCTCTTCAAGACGAGTTAGACCTCGTTGAGATTCGCGAGGATGCGCGAGCCGAGGGGCTCCGGCGTGCGGCGCGCTTCGGCGATCACGGCGCGCCGGTCGAACGGAACACGCCGATGCCGGAGCGAGATCTCCGGCCCGTGACGATCGATGATGAGGTACGAGGCCGTATCACCGTCCTGAGGGAACCCGACGGAACCGGTGTTGGCGACGATCGTTCCGCCGGCAAGCCTCCTTACGAAGGCGTGATGCACGTGCCCGTAGACGACCACCTTGGCGCGGTCCTCGTAGACACTGAACTCGGAAGCCGGAGCGTCGGGCATCGGGGCGCTGAAGGGACTCTGCGGGGTCCCGTGGACCAGGAGGATCGAACCGGCGGGGGTGAATCCCAACGGCAGGTTCGCCAACCAGTAGGCGTCTTCCTTGCTGATGTCGTGGATCGCGGCGAGCTTGTTGAGGAGATCTCGCTCCTCCTCCGTGTCCACGGTCTGCGGGTCACCGGTGATCCATACATCGGTGTTCCCCTTCACGGTGGTCCAACCGGCATCGCGCACGCGCTTGATGCATTCGGACGCCCACGAACCTCCCCACCCGATATCGCCGCCGCACCAGATCTGGTCGGGGTTCTGGCTCTCGAGGTCGGTCATCACCGCATCGAGAGCGAGCAGGTTGCCGTGGATGTCGGAAACGACGGCTATGCGCAAGCAGGTGTCCCTTCGCCGGGCGTTCGTTGCGCGGGCACAATACCCATCCCTCCTACCCTCTGCACCGTCCCCTACAACCGGCCCCTACAACCGCCGGACCCTTACGATTCCCGCCATGACCACCCTCGCGGACCGGATCATGGCGGTCTCGGACCTCGGAAGAGCCGAGGCGGAGCACCTCCGCATGCTTTGTTCGTCGTGGCAGTTGCTGGCGGACCTGTCCTTCTCCGACCTGTTGCTGTACGTCCCGAGGAGGGGGGCCGACGAGTTCGAGATCTCCGCGCAGTTGCGACCCTTCACGTCGCAGACGCTGTACCCCCAGGACATGGTGGGAAGCCGCTTCACCCAGCCCGAGCAACCGATCGTGGAGCGAGCCTTCCGCGAAGGTGCGATCTGGGCTCAGGCCGACCCGGTCCTCGTCGACGGCATCCCCATCCGGATGGATGCCGTCCCCGTCCGCTTCCATGGCAAGGTCATCGCGGTCGTCACGAAGGAGGGGAGCCCGGGCACGTCGCGGCGTCCCGGACGCTTAGAGCAGATCTACCTCGACGCGGCCGAGCACGTGTCGAAGATGATCAGCGACGGAGCCTTCCCCTGGAGGGATCAGCCGCCCGGTGAATGGCCGCGGGTCGGCGACGGCCTCCTGCTGCTCGACGAGGACGGTTCCGTCACATGGGCCTCTCCCAATGCGTTGTCGTCTCTTCGAAGACTTGGCATCAAACACAACATCTTGGGTCGTTCTCTGGACGACCTTGGATTGGGCGAGACACCGGTGACGGCGGCGCTCGACAACAGGCGGCTCCAGGACGGCGAGATCGTTCGCGGTGGAACCGATGTCTTCCTCCGCGTCGTTCCCTTCGTGGAAGACGGACTGCAGCGCGGAGGCCTCGTCCTCGCCAAGGACGTGACAGAGGTGAGGCAGAAGGAGCGACTGCTCTCGGTGAAGGACGCGACGATCCGCGAGATACACCATCGCGTGAAGAACAATCTGCAGACGATCGCCAGTCTGCTGCGACTGCAAGGGAGACGGCTCCACTCCGAAGAGGCGAAGGCCGCGCTCGATGAGAGCGTTCTTCGGATCGGCTCGATCGCGCTCGTGCACGAAACGCTGTCGGAGGATCCATCGGACGTCGCCGAGTTCGGCGAGGTCGCGCGCCGTATCGCCCGGATGGTCAGCGAGGGACTCCTCGGCCCGGATCGGCTCGTCGAGGTGGTGGTCGCCGGCACCGCCGGTCCGGTCTCGGCGGAGGTCGCGACTCCGCTCGCCGTGACTGTGAGCGAGCTCGTACAGAACGCGATCGAGCACGCGTTCCCGGAGGGGGGCCGCGGGAGGGTCGAGGTTTCTCTGGCGCGCGAGGCGTCGGACGTCGTCGTCGTGGTCAAGGACGACGGGGTGGGGATAAACGTGAACGACCTCGAATCGGGACGGTTGGGCCTCCAGATCGTGCGCTCGCTGATCGCTGAGCTCGGCGGCACCTTCGACATCACCGCGAACGGCGGAACGCGGGCCGAGGTGAGGGTTCCGGCCGGGCCTCTGTAGGGCGACCGCTCGCCCTGCGGAACCTCTTGGGGCGGCGAGGCGTCTTCCCCTCGGAGGACGAGTAACTTGACCGAGGAGGAGAGAGCATCACGATCCAACAGGGAGGCGTGGTCTGCTTGGAGGGCGGTCGTCGGCGTGACCGGGACCAAGAGCTGGCCGACCTCTTTATCAACCATTACGACCCGCTGCGCAGGTTGGCCTACGTGATCATGGGCGACGCCTCGTTAGCGGAGGAGATAACGATGGAGGCGTTTGCCAAAGCGCTCTCCAAGTGGCGTCTCGTGAGCCGCGCCGACTACCCGCATGCATATCTCCGTCAGATCCTCGTCAACCTGTGCCGATCCAAGATCCGACGGAAGACGGTCGAGAGGAAGTTCGGCGCGCTCTTCGAGCGGGAGGCCGATGAGGCGACACATACCGACGTGGAGGATCACGGTCTGAACATCGACGTGTGGAACGCGGTACGCCGGCTCCCGGAGCGGCAAAGGACCTGCATCGTGCTCCGTTACCTGGAGGATCTGTCGGAACCCGACATCGCGGAGGTGCTCGACGTGCCGGTGGGGACAGTCAAGTCGCAACTGTCGCGGGGCCGAAAGAAGCTGGCGGAATGGCTCGGGCGTGAAGTGATGGAGGCGGAGGCGTGAGCGAAAGGAACGACATCCGAAGGGCGCTCAGGTCGGTGGGCGACGACTACATCGCGCGTCGGCCTGCAGATCTGTCGAAGGTGCGTACGGGGGTCGAGAGGTACCGGCGGAAACGATGGCGCGCGTTCACGGGCGGCGCGGTGCTGGCGGGCGGAGCTGCAGCTCTGCTCGTCTACTTCGCCACCGAAGCAGGATCCCCGAGGGGGCCGTCGCTTCCTCCGGCGGACCGGGGCTCGCTCGCCGTCGTTCAATCGGTCCCCGTCGGCGGCGCCCCCTTCCAGGTTTCCGCGAAGGAGGACTCCGTCTGGGTCAGCCGATCGGGAGGAGTGGTCGCACGCATCGATGTCGGCGCCGTGTCGCCGGCCTGGGAAGAGGATGTCGCGATCGTGCCGGCCGACCTGATCGTCACCGGCGATGGGGTGTGGATAGCGGATCCGGCGAAGCAACAGGTGATCCGACTCGATCGCGAGACGGGAGACCAGCTCGAGGCCGTTCAGGTCGGCGGCACGCCCGGGCGGATCACGGTCGGATCGAACGCGATCAGGACAACGGTCGAGGGCGTCGGCGTGGTACGGATCGATAGGGGCACCGGCGACGTCACGACGATCTACGACGGCAACGCCATCGACATCGCGATGGGTAATACCGCCTTCTGGGTCCTGGGCGATGGGGCGATAAGGCCGATCGACCCGGACAGCGGGCGCCCGGTCGAAGGTATCGAGCCCATCGCCGTCCCCTCCGAAGGTGAGATCACTTTCGCACGCGAGGCGCTCTATCACGGCGTTGACGGAGAGGACCGACTCCTGCGCATCGACGAGCGCACGGGATCGCAGACGGGTCTGATCTCGCTGCCGGGTGGCTACGAAGATCTCGATGGCGACAGCGAGGGTGTGTGGCTCCTGACGCAGGACGGCGCGGCCGGACAGGTCCTCGAGGTCGACCCCGGCACCGGCGCGATCGGCGATACCAGGTTCGAGTTCGACGAAGAACCCGTCGACCTCGTGACCGGCGCGAACGGCGTTTGGATCGCGCTGGGCTCCGGCGGTCGCGTCGTGCTCGTCCGCTGAACCGGTCTACTCGTCGTCGTCTTCGAGAGCTTCGCGCAGTCGCATCAGCGTTCGGTTGAGGAGACGCGACACGTGCATCTGCGAGATGTTGAGCTTGTCGGCGATCTCCGACTGAGTCATCCCCTTGAAGAACCTGAGGTAGAGGATGCGCCGTTCCCGCTCGGGGAGCTTCTCCATCTCCGGTGCCAGCGAGGCTCGGTATTCGAGGTTCTCGAGTTGTTCGTCCTCGCTCCCGAGCTGGTCGGCGAAAGACGTCGTGCCTCCGTCGTCGGACGTGATCGGCGCGTCCAATGAAGCGAAGTTATAGGCCTGGGCGATCTCGAGACCTTCGAGGACCTGCTCCTCCGTGAGATTGGCGGCCTCGGCTATCTCCGCAACCGTGGGGGAGCGACCGAGCTCCTGACCGAGATGGCTCACGAACTTCGTCAGCTCGAGATGCAGTTCCTGGAGACGGCGCGGGACCCGGACCGCCCACCCCTTGTCCCGGAAGTGCCTCTTCAGCTCACCGACGATGGTCGGCGTGGCATAGGTGGAGAATTCGACCTCGCGCTCGAGGTCGAAACGGTCTATCGCTTTGAGGAGGCCGATCGTGCCCACCTGGATGAGATCCTCGAGAGGCTCCCCGCGATTCCGGAAGCGGCGCGCCAGGAACTCGACGAGGCCGATGAATTGCTCGACGAGCCGCTCGCGGTGACTGAGTTTCGTTTCCTCATCCGGCGAGCTCTGGTACGCGACGAATAGTTCGCGCACCTGATCCTTATCGAGCATAGTCTTGTCGTTCATCACGCCTTGCTCTTCACGAGTTCGAAAACCGGTATGCCGTCCGCCTGTTGGAGGGATGCGGAATCCACCACGGTGTGAAGGATCATCCGCGATAGCTCGGTGAGCTCAGTCCTTACTTTCTGGCCGGGGGCGAACTTTCCTGCCCCCGCGATGACGAGCTTGTCATCGTCCACCACGAAACGGATCTCGAGATTCCCATCCCGACCCTGAGCGCCGGTGAGGTACGCCGACAACTCGTCGACCGCGATCTTCAGGTCCTCTATCTCATCGATCGTGAACCGCAATCTCGTCGCCAGCCCGGCCGCGATCAGCCGGACCACCTGGAGGTAGGCGGGCGAGGCGGGGATATCGAGTCTGATCGTGTCCACTTGGGCTCCTCTAGAACCGTCGTCGGGGATTCGGTCGGAAGGTTCGCGACCCTTCAGACTTCAGTGAGGGTAACGGCTAGTGCTCCGTCCAATGACGTTTGCGAGATTCTGGCGAGTGAAAAGCAAGCATCGCAAGGCCGCAGCGGGTGCCCGCCTGCGGGCGCGCGTGCGTACCGTGAGGTACGTGCCCGAGCGAGAACGCCGCGAGGCGCCAGCTTTTCGCCGCCAGAAGCCCCAGGATGTTCGTTGGGCGGGGCACTAACTAGAGGCGGCTTTACGCGCCGGTGCTTTCTTCTGTTTCTTGGCCTCGGCAACCGATGCCTTCAACGCCTCCATGAGGTCGACCACCTTCGTCGGCTCCTCTTCGGGCGGTGCCGACACGGTGACCTCTTTGCCCTCGATCTTCTGCTCGACCAATGCCTCGAGCGCCGTCCGGTACTCGTCGGCGAACTCTTCTGGCTGGAACTCGCTGGAGAGTTGCTGGACGAGTTGGCGCGCCATCTTCACCTCGGCATCGCGCACGTCTACAGACTTCTCGAGTTCTTCGAACTCGGGCGTGCGGATCTCGTCGGGCCAGTGCATCGTCTCGAGAACGAATACGTCATCTTTCAAACGAACCGTCGCCAGTTGTTCTTTCTCGCGCAGGGCCACCTTCGCGACGCCCACCTGGCCCTCGGCCTCGAGCGCTTCGGCGAGAAGCTTGTACGCCTTCAGTCCCGACGGCTCGGGAGCGACGTAGTAGGTCTTGTTGAAGTAGATCGGGTCGATGTCCTCGAGGGGAACGAAGCTGACCACATCGATCGCCCGTATCGAGTCGACCTCGACGCTCTCGAGGTCCTCCTCGGTGACCATCACGTAGTGATCCTTCGAGTACTCGTACCCCTTGACGATGTCGTCCCAGGTCACCTCCTTGCCGCACTTCGTACACTCCCGCTTGTAGCGGATGCGGCCTCCGTCCTCCCCGTGGAGCATGTGGAACTTGAGTCCCTTCTCCTGCACGGCCGAGTAGAGCCTGACGGGGATCGTGATCAGGCCGAAGGTGATGGCGCCTTTCCAGAGAGCTCTCATGGATGGGATTCTACTGGAGCGGGGCCATATCAGGCGGGGCGAATGCGAAGGGTAGTGGAAGAAAGAAGGTATGTAACGCTCCGTGGCGAAGATGGCTCTCAGCGGATATCCTTTCGACCTGAGGGCCTACGGAGGCGGACCAGCATGACGAACGGTGACTACGGCAAGGCGCTGGGCGAGCGCCTGCGCAAGATCCGGATCCAGAAGGGTCTCTCCCTTCAGGAGGTCCAGCAGAGCTCCCAGGGCAAGTGGAAGGCGGCCGTCGTGGGGGCCTACGAGCGGGGAGACCGCAACGTCACCGTGACCAAGCTGTCCGAATTGGCCGGTTTCTACGACGTTCCGGTATCGGAGATCCTTCCGGACGACGGGGGGCCGCAGGCCCCCGGCAACGGGCGACGGAAGGTCGTACTCGATCTCTCGAGCATGGACCGCGTCCCCGAGGGGGACCGGGATCCGATCTCTCGCTTCACCACCGCCATCCAGATCCAGCGAGGCGACTTCAACGGCAAGGTCCTCACGATCAGGGAGGACGACCTCATGGCGCTGGCGCTGATCTATCAGACGACCGCGGACGAACTCGCCCGCCGGCTCGACGACTGGGGACTCCTCTCCAAGTAGGCCCGACTAGGCCAGCAGCGCGGCGACGACCACGGCGAAGAGCGTCCCCTCGTACAGCCCGGTGAACGCGTAATCCAGCGCGCCCGGCGGCAGGGGTATCAGTACGGCGAGCGTCCATATCGGCATGACGACGACGGCGAACAGTGATCCGTAGATCAGTGCCGGCCACCGCGCCCACGACACGTCGTTCATCACGAGCGCGGCCGTCACTAGGAGGAGGCCGCCGAGGACCGCGCCCCCCAAGAGATCCGCCTTCGGCCCCCCCTTCGCGTACCGGTAAGTGCGATACCCGACGAGCAGCAGCGCGTTCGCGGCGAGCGTAACGGCGAGGACGGCCTGCCATGGGTCGTCAAGCGCGTTCACCACTCCCGGAGGACTTAACTCGTTCATCGGCAGTCAAGATAGCCTCCAGTGTCATGGCGAAGAAAAAGAGACGTTCAGGTGGACCGAGTGGCGCTGAGATCCAGGAACAGAGACAGAAGCGGCTAGAGGCGAAGCGGCAGGCTCGGGCGGAGGCCCTCGAGCGTCAGCGCAAAGCCGAGCGGCGCGAGCGGTTCGTTCGGATCGTGTTGCTGGCCCTTCTGGGTGTCGGCGCGGTGTGGTTCCTCTTCCTCCGGAATCAGCCGCCGGACGAGATCGGCGGTCACGAGTTGATCTCCGAGAGCCAGGCGGGAGAGGGCGTTCATACCGACGACCCGGTGCAGTACGACAGCATCCCACCGGTATCGGGATCGCATGCCCCGGGCAGCGCTCCGTGTGGCCTACACGCCGAACAGATCCCGAACGAGAACCTGGTCCACACATTGGAACACGGTGCCGTCGGGCTCCTTTATTCACCCGATCTACCGATCGAACAGATCCGCCAACTGGAAGGCATCGTCGAGGACTACGACTCGCACATGTTCTCCGCCCCCTACGAGGGGATGGAATCACCGATCGAGGTTGTCGCGTGGGGCTTCCGCATGCCGCTCGAAGAGGTGGATGGTTCGGCGATCAGGGGATTCATCGACGAGTTCCGAGAGAAGGGTCCCGAGGATCAAGATTGCGACATGGACGCCGAATCTCCGTTCGTGGCGCCGGGCGACGTAGACGCGTCGCCGGCTCCCGGAGACTCTCCTTCTCCCGAAGGAACTCGATCGGGGTCGAGGGGAGGCCGGGGCAAGAAGGGAACCCCCTCCGACGACGAGTCGTAGTTAGACGTGATGTCCCGAGGAACGAGCGTCGTGCGCCGGGTCATGCCGGTCGTCTGCGGTGTGCTGTTGGTGGCCGTTCCCTACCCGGCGTCGGCGCAGCCCCAGGCCCGGACGGTGGTGGAGGGCCTGGACTCCCCAACGGGGATCGCGTTCCTCGCGGACGGGACCATGGTGGTCGGCCAAAGAGCCGGGGCGATCGGTGCCGTGGCTCCACGAGGTTCGGAGGTCGAAGGCATCGCGGAGATCCCGACCGTTGTGGAGGGCGAGACCGGTCTGGTGGGGATCGCGGTCACCCCCGACGCGACCTCGGTTTACGCCTTCGCGACGGAATCGGACGGGGAGTCGAACTCGATCTGGCGCGTCGGCATCGAGGGGGGAGAACCCGAGAGGATCGTCACCGGGATGCCGGCCGGTCTCTATCACAACGGTGGTGGCTTGGCCTTCGACCGCGACGGGATGTTGCTCGCGGCGAACGGCGAGTCTCACAACACCGATCTGGCGCAAGATCCGAGCGCGTTCGGCGGGAAGGTGTATCGCTTCACACCCGAGGGGGAGATCCCTCGGGACAACCCGTTCGATGGATCACCCGCGCTGGCGGTAGGCCTACGCAATCCCTTCGGTCTCACCGTCGACCCGCTGACGGGAACGCCGTGGGTGACCGAGAACGGACCGTCGTCGTTCGACGAGGTGAACAGGATCATCTCCGGCGGTAACTACGGCTGGCCCGAGATCAGCGGCCCGGCCCCTGAGGGGACCGCGACCGGCGACCTCATCGGCGACTACCAGGACCCTGCCATCGCCTACGAGGACATCATCGTCCCGACCGGCCTTGCGTTCTCCGGAGCGAACGCGATGGAGGAGTACGCCGGCGATCTGTTCTTCGCGGCGTACGGGGAGGGCGCGCTACACCATCTGGAGCTGGACCACGCGCGCGAACGTGTTGTATCCGACGAGATCCTCCATCAGGGTGAGGAGCCGATCATCGCGGTCGCGTGGGGGCCGGAAGGTCTCTACTTCTCGACGCTCGACTCGATCGAGGTCATCCCGATCGCCGCGGAGGAAGAAGAGGAGACGCCGGGGGACGCCACGGGCACCGTCGCTCCCAGCCCCACACCGCGCGACCCTCCCGCCCTTACGGGCGACGATGATGATGATGGACGAAGTGTGCTCGGCGTCCTTCTGATCGTCGTCGTCGTAGCGGCTCTCCTCATCGCGTTCCTTGCGACCAGGCGTCGGTTGAACGAATCTACGCGCGATGACGGATCTCAACCGCCGGGAGTGTAGGCCGCCTCTCCGAGCCACAGCTTGAGCGTTACATCCTCACCCGGAGTCGTCGCGCTGATCACGTCGACCAGGTATCCCGTGCAGTCGGCGGTGGTAAGCCCGTCGATGTTCTCGGACCCAACCCCTGTGTGACCCCCGTTCCCGGTCCCGCCGAGGAACTCGGGAGCGCCGGCGAGGAAACCGGCCGAATAAGCGAGCCCGTTCCCTCCGTCGTCCCGGATGTAGAGGTCGTAATCCCATCCCGGCGTGTGCTCGAGGGTCACGTAC
>JBOGXG010000232.1:0-11232 GCA_050694195.1 Actinomycetota bacterium
GTGCGTAACAGGAAGGCCCTGAGCGATCTCCCCGACCAACAGCCGGCGGAAGAGAGCGAGCCGGCTCCGGCGCCGGCCCCCGAGCCGAGCCCGGAACCCGAAGCGACTCCCGCCCCCGCCCAGTCCCCAACGCCGAGCGACGGCCAGAACGGGGGAACCCAACCCCCGCCGACGGGCGACGGGACCGGGAAGCCGAAGGACACCAGCCCTCCGCCGCCGATCGATCCCTCGACGCCGCCAACCATCGCGGCCTGGTTCGATTCGACGACGGCACCGACCGCAGCGACGCCGCTCAACTACAGTGCAAGCGTCGACTGCACCTCGCTCGTGATCGAGCAAGAGTTCCCCACGACGGTTGCAGACAGGGAGGGCCGTCATCCTGCGTACATCGCGCTGCGCACCGGACCGAACCCGACCATCGCGATGACCGTCACGAAGAAGGGACAGGAAATTGCTTACAACGGCGGCGCTTCTTCCCAGAACTGGAAGCGCACGGGCGACGCGATCGAACTCAGCTTCTCCGGCAGTTACGGTTTGATCGGCAACGGCAATCCAGAATCTGTCAACTTACCGAAGTCGGGTCGTTTCGATGTTCGTCTGGTGCTGGACTGCGCCGCCCCCCGCGTGATAACAGAGGACATAACGTTCCATTTGTAGTGGACTGACCAGGTCTATCTGCGCTACTGTACCGCCGGTTTACTTGCGCACCATTGGGAGGGAGGCCCATCCGCAGGAGATGTCATGTCCGCGCGATATGCGATCCCGAGATATCCGAGCTAAACGAGCAACTTCCATCAGGATGATTCGTTGACACATTAGGAACGTGCATCAGGCTTCACTTGCAGCAACAGAAGGTGCCACGAAGAGGCAAAGGCAGAGTCTCAAACAGGAGGTGGGTATTGACAGCAACAAGGCTTATTTCGTACAGGTCCTTGGCCGTGTTCACGGCGTTGGTCCTGACAGCAATCGCATTCCCATTGATGGACAAGGCACAAGCGGTCACAACAGACAACTCATGTCAGCTCCAGGTCTCCCCCGAGGTGTCTTCCCAGCCGGTCACCCAGGCGAGAACGCTTACCGCCACGCTCGAGAATGGCGGGGCTGGCGCCTGTGCCGACGCTTCGGGTTTCGAGATCGATTGGGAGTTCGAGTCGGGCCCGGTCGTGACGTTCGACCAAACGACGCCGGTCCCCGATTCGACGGGCCCAGCGCAAAGCGACGCGGATAACTCGCCCACGACTCCGGACCAGACTTGTACGGTCCCGACTGGCGGGCCCTTCACTTGCCAGATCACCTTCAGCGCCAACTCGGCGGCTGGGACGAACATCATCCGCGCCTGGGTGGACGACGACAAGAACAACAACACCGTGCCTCCTGGCGAGGGGGACGCCACCGAAGGTCGCTACGCGGGTGGAGGCACCGGTGCTGCCGGTAGCGCGGCCGACTGCCGTACGCCGGCCGACGACCCACAGGGTGGCGCGCCGAACAACAACGCGACTACTTGTCAGCAGGACACCGCGACGCCCGGAGCTCGTACCGAGCCGGACGACACCGATGTCGTGCAGACGACTCACACCCAGGCGCTTCCGGCTGCATGTGTCGACGCCGAGCCCGAGACCAAGACGAACCCCTCGGGGACTGACCACACGATCAACGCGCAGCTCACCAACAGCAACGTCTACTCGACGTCTGACCAGCCTGGCACCTTCGACTGCGCCGGGTCGCCACTGGCGAACACGAACATCGTGGTGACGATCCAGGATGACGTTCCGGACGTCTTCATCAAGAGCGTCAACGGGACCGCCACCGGTGGTCCCACCGGAGGCGGTCCGAATACCGTGACGGCGGCGACGGATACAAACGGCTTCCTCGCGATCGTGGTCGCGTGCGTCAGCCCCGCAGCTGCCAACTGCACGGGTGCTAATGACACGCCCAGGGGGATCGACTTCCAGGCACAGGGCACGAACAACGGTCCCAGTGGGGGCTGTGGAGGTGCGGGTTCCTGCGACTCGGTCAACTTCACGTGGTCTCCGGGTGGCGCGGCTGCTGCCATCGATGCGTCTCCGAACACCGACACGAACGAGGTCGGCTCAACGCACACCATCACGTGCCGCATCGTGGACGGGAACGGTGTAGGCGTCGCGAACCAGAACTGCGACGCGCAGATCACCGCCGGTCCCAACTCGACCGTGAACGTGGACAACAACGGTGCGACCCCCAACGGATACATTGGTCAGTGCACGACGGACGCGAACGGGAACTGCACCTTGACGTACACCAGCTCCGTTGCGGGCACCGACACCATCCGCGTATTCTTCGACGCCAACGGTAACGATGTCGACAATGGCGGTGGCGAGTTTGGCGAGACGATTTCGAAGACGTGGGTGCTAGCAGGCCAGGGCACCACGGACATCGACATCGACATGGTCAACCTAATCGGCCATGGCCCACCACCGCCGAGTGAGGGCTCGGACTGTAACGACGTCACCGGCATCGGCACCGACGACGGCAACGACGACCCGAGCATCACCGCGCCTACCCACGCAACGAATGGGGTCGTCGTCTGTGCCGAGCGGTTCGGTGCGGACAACTTCCCCGACACGGGCGCGATCATTTTCAGGATCGTTTCCGGCCCGGGTTCGTTCTTCAACGACATCAACTTCGACGGCATCAAGCAGGCCGGCGAGGCAGATCTCGGTGCCGGTCCCATCTCGCGCGACGAGGGCTGCGGCTCGGGGGCCGAGAACTGCATCGGCATCGTCTCGAATACGCAGGGACAGACGGTGGTCGAGGCGGCGCACGACAACGTCACCGCCACGGGCACCATCAACTGGGGCGGCGGCGCAGCGCGCAACCTAGCTTGCACGCCGGACGGTGCCGAGGCCGAGCCGGGCACCAGGGTGGTAGTGACGTGTCACGCCACCGACCGGAACGCGAACAACTCGGCCGGCACTGTCGTCAACATGACGATCACGGGTCCCGCAGAGTGGGACGACCCGGCTTGCTTCGGGGCCAACACCCAATTCTGTGCGCTGACGACAGGCGCCGACGGAAGGGTTTCTGGGACACTCCGGGGTACCGGAGAGGGCCTAGTGACGGTTGCGAATGAGATCGCTGCCGACACTGGGGACAACGACACGCCGCAGGACCTCGACGACTCTTGTGACCAGCCGGCGAACGACCCCGACACTGCGGGTGCGCAGCCGAATGGGGACCCGGGCGCTCCGGCGGGTAACTGCGAGGACAACGCCACCGTCACCTTCGAGGAAGGCGCAGAGGCCCCCGAGTGCAGCGACGGCGTCGACAACGATGGCGACGGGTTCATCGACTTCAGCGAGAGCCAGTCGGCCGGTGATCCTGGTTGCGACAGCGCCGACGACACCACCGAGGACCCGGACCCGGCTCAGTGTCAGGACGCCAAGGACAACGACGGGGACGGCAAGGTAGACACCTCCGACCCGGGTTGTTCCGATGGCGATGACAACAGCGAGTCGCCGGACCCGACGAAGCGGATCGACAGCGACATCAGGAACTTCACGCACAACAGCCCGTTCAAGGGCAGGGTTCAATCGAAGAACCGGAAGTGCGAGAAGCGCCGCAAGGTCATCGTCAAGCGTGTCGGTGGTGGCCGGGTCGGTAAGGACAGGACCGACAGGTCCGGGAACTTCCGGGTGAAGCACGGCCGCAACCTCCGGGACGGTCGCTACTTCGCCAAGGTGAAGAAGAAGAGGGCTAGGACGCCAAGTGGTCGCAGGATCCTCTGCCGGTCGGCGAGGTCCCAGTCGATCAGGGTTAGATAGCCGAGCTTTACCTCGCTGACTTAAGCGAGAGGTAGTGGGACCGGCCCCCAGAGATGGGGGCCGGTCCTTTTTCCAGGGACCGAAGGAGGCTTCCTACAGGGATGCGATCGATGGCGTCACTAGATGAGAGCGGCCGGCTCACGCGCCGTGGCTTGGTCGTGGTTCTGGTGCTGGCCCTTGTTCTGGCCGGCGGAGGTGCCGGTGCATGGCTCCTCCTCACCGAGGCCGACGAGGACGACGTCGCCGCGGCGAGCTCCCCAAGTGCGGAGGCATCTCCGACGGACGAGGCATCCTCCACCGCGTCGGCATCCTCCACCGCGTCGGCATCGCCGTCCGAGTCGCCCGAGCCGAGCGTCTCCGCGAGCGGGGGCTTCCTCCCGGCTCCCGAGGAGTACGCCTGGGGCGACGTTTACTTCCGCTACGAAGTTGAGCGCGACCGGAAACAATTCGCCAACGTCTACTTCATCACTCTGGGGACCGACCCGGAGATCCAGAAGGCGGCGCGCGAGTGCGTCGATGCGTTCCTCACCGGGAAGCTCTTCTCCAAGGGCCGCTACGGCGCCTCCTGTTACGGCTTCGACTCCCTCGAGGCACTCGAGTACGCCAACCCCGATCCGGAAACGGGCGGCATGCAGAACCTCTGCTGGCGCGCCTTCTTCAGCAAGACCCGGGACGGCGCGGGCGCCGGCGACACCGCGGGATCGCAGTATCAGGAAGACGGGTGTCCGGAGTAACCGGGCCCTGCTAGCGTCACCTCATGGGAATGAGGGGTCGTGCGATCGTCGCGGCACTGGTCGTCCTGGTGTCGGCGGCCTCGATCGTCTACGCGACGACGCAGGCGCCGGAGGACGAGCGTTCCTCGTCGGCGGCGGAGACGCTCGCCGCGGATGAGGCGGGACGTCTCGGTCCCATCCAGCGCGCCTGCCGGCTCCCGCGCGAACACCTCCGCCGCATCAACCGGGGCTACCACCGGGTTCACTCCGAGGACGTGACGATCGTTCCGAAGGCGCCGAACTACTGGGGATCGTTCTCGATCGTGAGCCATTCGGGTCCGTGGAACTACCTCCAGCGGGTGCCGCTGGTTCTCTACGGTCCGGGCTACATCGTCCCTCAGGGCGCGACGCTCGACGGTTCGGCGTCGCTCGCCGACGTCTATCCGACGATCGAGACGCTCCTCGACGCAGACTTCGCAGCGCGCACCGGCGAGGCTCTCACCGAGGCGCTGGCTCCCGTCGCGGTCGACCCGCCGAAGCTCATCGTGACTATCATGTGGGACGGCGTCGGTCGCAACGTCCTGGAGCGCTGGCCGGACCGGTGGCCCACCCTCGCCCGGCTCGAGCGCGAGGGGACCTCTTATTACGACGCGATGGTCGGGTCTTCGCCGTCGATCACGCCGGCCACCCACGCGACCCTGGCCACGGGCGCGTACCCGAAGGACCACGAGGTCGTGAACATCAACTACCGCGGCGACAACGGCGAGCCGCGGGTGATCTTCGAGAACGGGAACCCTCGGGCGCTGAAGCTGACGACGTTCTCGGATCAATGGGACCGGGCGAAGCGCAACCGGCCCAAGGTCGGCCTCCTCGCGTGGAAGCCGTGGCACATGCCGATGCTGGGGCACGGCTCGCAGACGAGACGCGGGGATAAGGACGTCCTGGGGCTGATCCACGTCGGCGGGAAGGTGACGGGGAGCGACGAGTTCTACCGGACGCCGAAGTACCTGCGCAACAAGAGCTACCTCCTCAGGCGGCGCGCCGACGAGCTCGACAAGGAGGACGGCGAGGCCGATGGGGAGTGGCTCGGTCACGAGATCATGGGGGACCGGGAGGACAACCCCGCCTACGTCCGCTACCAGGGGGACCTGGCTCTGAGGATGCTGAAGAAGGGCGGCTTCGGGGACGACGGCGTGCCGGATCTCTTCCTCGCGAACTTCAAGCAGACGGACCTCGCGGGGCACGTCAACACGGTCGACTCGCAGGAGATGGCCCAGAACCTGAGGGCCCAGGACGACCAGCTCGGCCGCCTCGTCGACTACCTCGACGAGAGCCTCTCGGGCGACTACGTGGTGATCCTCTCCGCCGACCACGGCCACACCCGGGCCCCGTCGGAGACGGGGGCATGGCCGGTCGAGCCGGTGGAGTTCAAGGCCGACATCCAGCGCCGCTTCGGGGTCCCGGCGTCGAAGAAGCTGTATCACTCGACCAGCCCCGTCGGCCCCTTCCTCAAGCGGCACCTGATGAAGAGGTACGGCATCACCCCTCACGAGATCGCGGAGTATCTCAACGGCTACACGATCAGGGACAACTGGCCGGCCGGCCGCCGGCTTCCCAAGGGCTACCGGAACCGGGGCGACGAGCGGATCCTCGCCGCCGCCTGGGCCACAGACGACCTCCCGAAGGTCCTGGCCTGCTCCCGCAACCGAGATTCTTCCGCAGAATAGCTGCGCTATTTGCACATTTGGCGCGCCAGAAAACTGCCAAAGTCGGCGAGAGCCCCCTTTCCTCGCGCTTTCCGCGCGAGAGGGTTTCGCGAAGGGGCGTCTAACTCTTGCCAAAAGTGCTTACGTAGGGCAACCTAGGCGCCTTGCCGGCCGTCCAGACGTAGGCGACCGGACTCCAGGGCGGGCCTGAGAGGAATCAAAAGCCCTTTTCTGGGGTTTATCAGTATGGCTGCCGGATAATTAGAAGCATGCGGCGGCCCATGGATGCGTCCGCCCAGGACGCTTGTTGAGGAGGAGGAATCACCGGTGTCGCTAGCGGAACCCGCTGGGATCGCCGACTGGCAGGAGGAAGGCCTCTGCCGCGGCTACGACAACATCATCTTTTTCGGGGACGAGGGCGAGTCCGAGCTCGAGAAGCAGGGTCGCGAGGCTCGCGCCAAGGCGATCTGCAAGAGCTGCCCCGTCGCCGACCCCTGTCTCGAGTTCGCCATGGAGACGAACCAGAAGTACGGCATCTGGGGCGGACTCACGGCCAAGGAGCGGGCGTCGCTGAAGAGGCGTCGCGCACGGGCTCGGAGAGCCTCCTAATAACTCCCAGTCGCAAAAAGGCGCCTTGAATAGGGCGCCTTTTTCGCGTCCGCGTCGCATACTGATATCCCGAAGCAACCAATGGGTCTTCAGTACGTTTAACCAGGTACGGGGGGGAGTTAAGACGGAACCAGGGCATCCGGGTGCCTTCTCCCCGGATGACGAGACCATGGAGGACGCAATTGGGCCGAGACAACGACTCTTCGACGGCGATGGGCGCGCGCCACCAGCGGATCGTCGCCCGAACGGTATTTGGGATAACCATCGCGGTGCTGCTGGCCGTCGCGGGCCTGCCCTTCGGGCTCTCGCTCGCTCAGGGTGCGCCGACGGTCCAGATAATCAATCCCCACCCGGGGACCTCGACCGCACCGCCCCCCGGCGCCGGACCCATCATCTCGGATCGCGATCAGCCCTACCACCTGAACACCTGGGTGAACGTCGTTCCTTCGCAGCCTCTGGTCGAGTTCGAGCTCGACGTGTTCACAGGGCAAGTCCCCGGGATGGAGAGCTTTTCCGAGACCATCACGATAGGTAACGCCCAGCAGAACGGCTCGAACTCGTTCTCGCTTCTGTGGGACATCCCCGATGACATCGAGGACAGCAGTCAGACCCCCGGTTCCGCAGTGAGGTACGAGCTGCGGGCGATCCTATACAGCGGGTTCACCGGCCCGGGAACCGGCGTCGAGGTCAGCAGGGACGAGATGGAGGTGACCATCACTCATGAGGGCGACGCGGGCGCGGCCACTGTAGAGATCACCTATCCCCCCAACGGCGCCGCCGCCGGTGTGTACATCAAGCCGGACGGCAGTGGGGGCAACGTCATCATCGAAGGCGATCTTTCAGCGAACCAAGCCGGCTCGGTCCAGGGCTATTACACGAAAACACCGCCGGGTGAGGAACCCACATGGACTACCTGCGGTACGGCCTCGGCTCAGATGGCGGAGGACGGCTCCAAGTCGGTGGACCTGAAGTGCTCAACCGCGGAGGGTGACTACGCCCTGGACATCACGGGGGTTGCCCTCAGGGTCTCTCAACCGGGGGCCTCGCCACTTCAGACCCAACCCGCGGCCGCCGACGCTCACCACGTCGTGCCCTACTTCCAGCGCGTCCAGAGCGTGAGCCTCAATCCCGCTCAGGCGGGAGATGCCGCGGTTGCGGATTGCCCCAAGATCGTGGCGACCGCCCTCGACCAACAGCAGAGGCCGATAGGCACCGTGAACATCGACGTGCACGCGCAGGGTCCTACCGACCAGTTCAAGTTCCAGACCAACCTTGGGAACAACGCCACGCAGCCCCCCGACAACGAGCACCCGCCCCCCGAGGCCGGGCGCACCTGCTCGGGAGATTCCAAGGGCAGCAACGGGGGCCAGCAGGGCGAGCACAACGTCCCCGGCGGCGACGACATCAAGCACGTCGAGTCGGTGAACGGCACCAACGCGCTCGGTCAGTTCACGTTCGGCGTCACCACCGATGCGCAGGGTGTGACCCAGCTGACGGCCTTCGCCGACGAGGACGACGACGACCAGTACTGCTCTGCCGAGGTGGCCGGCAACGGATCGGTCGGATGGGGCCAGGCCGCCCCGGGGCCGACCGGTCTGCCGACGGACGAGGACGATTGTCCGTTCTCGACCCCGTCACCGACGCCGTCGCCCACTCCAACCGACTCCCCGAGTGGATCGGCATCGACGTCGCCCAGCTCGAGTCCTCCACCTCCGCCGTCCCACGAACGGAACATCTCGATCCGCCTGAGGCACGGCTCTCTGATCGTTTCCGGACGCGTCACGGTCGACGACGGCACCAATAAGTGCCGGTCCAACGTTCCCGTGAAGGTCCAGCGCAAGAAGAAGGGCAAGTTCAGGACCAAGAAAACAGTCACGACCAACGGTGGTGGGTTCTACTCGGCAACCGTGAAAGACAAGCGGGGCCGCTACCGCGTGGTCGCTCCGAGGCGCACGGTGGACGAGGACGTCTGCCTGAGGACCGCGGCCAAGCGCCGCCACAGGCACCGTCGATAGAGAGGCAACGCGAGGGGCGGCCGATGGTCGCCCCTCTTTCGTCTCCGCCGTTACC
Source organism: Actinomycetota bacterium (assembly GCA_050694195.1). GTDB lineage: Bacteria > Actinomycetota > CADDZG01 > CADDZG01 > WHSQ01 > JBOGXG01. Next base: position 8,899 of record JBOGXG010000232.1, read on the forward strand.
GCTTCTCGTCTCCGTCGTAGATAGGGATGTAGATCGGGGATCTCGGTCGTAGACGGCGGAAAGGGCGCGCATGAAGCGGATACTGGCGGTTTTGATGGCGGCCGTCTCACTCTTGGGTCTTGCCGCGGTGTCGGAGGCGCGCCCGCGGACGCGAACGCAATCCAGCGAGTACACCTTTTCTCCTTCGCCGGAGAGTGGCGTAAGCGGTTGGTTCGGCGAGGACTACGGCATCTTCTTCGGTGACCCGGTCGTGTTCCGGACGAGGCGCGCCGAGAAGCACGCTTCGATCATCGTCGATGATGCGTCGAGTGATGACGTCTCTGCGGCAGTGTGGCAACAGGACGGTGCTCAGATCCTCATCTGTGGTTCGGGTGAAGTGCCGATCGAGGGCGGGAAGCCGCTCTTCGTCCAGCTCATCATCGAGCTGACCCCGGCGATGTTCGAGGGGTGCGCGACGCCGAGCGTCCCCAGCGAGGGAACGATCACGGTGACGCTCTCGTCCCGGCACAGAGCGCATCATCACTGACGATTGCGTCCCTCCGGCTCGCTCTCTCATATCAAACGATTAGGTGGCCTGCTAGCGGTCTCGCTCCTCGTGTCGGCGGCCGCCCTCCCATCCCATGCCTATCCGCGCCCGGGGACGACGGAGCGCGTATCTCTTACCTCAAGCGGCAGGCAGGCGACCGGTCCAAAGAGCGCAGAGTTGTACGACTTCTGCTGCCGGGCGGCGATCAGCGGTAACGGTCGCTTCGTAGCCTTCAACAGCCGGGCCGTGGATCTCGTGCCTGGGGATCGGAACCACACCACCGATGTTTTCGTGAAGGACCTCCGCTCGGGAGCGATCGAGCGAGTCTCCGTCGGCACCGCCGGCCGCGAGAGCACCGGAGTGTGCATCGGGACCCGTCAGGACGACATCACCAAACCTCCCGAGGAGGTGGGTGTCATGAGCGGCTCCGGCGAACCGTCGATCAGCCGCGACGGTAGGTTCGTCGCCTTCTCGAGCTGCGCGACGAACCTCGTTCCGGGCGACACCAACAAGGCGGCCGACGTGTTCGTCTACGATCGCCTCAAGGATTCGATGAACCGCGCCTCCGTTTCATCTTCGGGGGAGCAGACCCCGCCCGATGTGTTCAGCGCCGCCAATCCACGGGTCTCGCTGAACCGGCTCCCGAACATCAGTGCGAACGGCCGGTATGTCGCTTTCGTGAGCCGGGCCGGCAGCCTTGTCGCCGATGACCGCAACGACGCGGACGATGTTTTCGTCCACGACCTCAGGCGGCACCGAACCGAGAGGGTGTCGTTATCGAGCGAGGGCCGGGAGGGGACCAGAGACGGCGTCAACACGGACAATCTCCCGGCGCTGAGTGACGACGGCCGCTTCGTGGCCTTCTCGAGCGTGCTGCGCGACCTGGTCCCCGGTGACACCAACGGCGCGGGCGACGTTTTCGTCCGTGACCGGAAGCGCGATCGAACGGAGCGGGTTTCGGTGGCCTCGGATGGGACCCAAGGAGATGTCACGGGTTACGGGCAGGTCCCCGCGGTCTTCGGCGACGTTTCCATCAGCCGCGATGGGGGTCTGGTCTCCTTCGGATACCTCGGGGGGAACCTGGTGCCGGAGGATCGCAACGGCACCTACGACGTCTTCGTTCACGACCGCGGCAGCGCTCGCACCTCGCGGGTCTCGGTCGATTCCGAAGGTAGCGAGTTCACCTCCGAGTTCCGGGACAACATGTGGAGCGTCCCGGCTTCGATGTCTGCCGACGGCCGGTACACGACGTTCGTGACTTGGCGTTTCGTCGATAACCTCACCTTCGACGACATCTCTTGCTCGCCGTTCGGTTGCGGCAGGGACGTGTACGAACATTTCATCCACGATTCACGCACGGGGGAGACCAGCCTGCTCAACGACCATCGGAGGCGGAGCCGGGCCCTCGTCGGAGACACCGTCGATGGGCGGCGGATCGTGTTCATGAGTGACGGCCGTCGCTTCGTTCCGGGTGACACCAACGGGATCGCCGACGCCTTCCTGCACGACAGAGGCGGAGAGGTCGGAGCCGCTCCCGTGCACCGGGCGGCTCTTTCCGAGCCCGGAGGCGGCAACGGCGTCGGTACTCTATTGGGGGCCAGGCTCGTTATGCGTGACGGGAGGAGAGACCTGTTCGGGGTGATCGAGGTGGCCAAGCTAGGTCTTCCACGGTCCCCGATTGCGTACGAGATGGCGTTCGCCGTGGGCGACCGCCGCTACGAGGTCCGCGTCGGGCCCTCGCGGCAGCTCGCTCCCGCGCTGTACGACTGCAGCGCGCGGACCCCCATCCCTTGCACCAAGCTCGGGGA
>JBOGXG010000233.1:0-5995 GCA_050694195.1 Actinomycetota bacterium
TTTCTGAAAGGAACGACGTGAGGAAACTTCTGACGGCTCTGGCACTGGGGGCCCTGCTGACGGCCGGCCTTCCCGCGGCCGCGACGCCGACGACGGACGCGGGCCCGGGACCCGGTTACTTCGCGTCCGACAACGTCGAGTGGATCACGAACATCCCCGTGAACCTCGACAGCGCCGGCGCCCGGATCGTAGGGAACTACTTCTACATAACGACGTCCAACGGCCTCACGATCTACGACATCTCGGAGCCCGAGGCTCCCGCACGCCTCGGCTTCCTGCCGATGCCGCAGCAGCCGTACTTCGCGGAGGAGGACGTCGACACCAACGGCAGGATCCTACTCATCTCGACGCTGGGCACGCTCTACGTAGTGGACGTCGAGGACAAGTCGACGCCAGTGTCGATCGGCGAACTCGCCGATGCCGACGAGCACACCTATACCTGTGTCCTCGACTGCACCTACGCCTACGGTTCGGAGGGCTCGATCGTCTCGCTCAAGGATCCCACCGCGCCGAAACGGGTGGGCGACTGGACCGAGGGCAACGATGTCACCTCCACGCACGACGTTACGGAGGTCAAGCCCGGGCTGATCATGACCTCATCCCAGCCGCTGCGTTACCTCGATGCTCGCAAGAACCCCGCCAAGCCGAGGACGATCGCGCTGGGACAGAACGAGGACGGTCGCTTCATCCACTCGAACCTGTGGCCGAACAAAGGTAAAGATCGGATGCTGCTCGTCGGTGGGGAGAGCGGCGGTCCCACGTGCGACGAGAGCGACGGTGCGTTCATGACCTGGGACGTCACGAAGATAGGGAAGACGCACTCGTTCAGCATGATCGATGAGTACCGTGTGAAGAACGGGCTTCCGACGGACGGCGACGCTCCGGCGAACCTCTACTGCACCCACTGGTTCGACACCCATCCGACCTACCGTAACGGCGGCTTGGTGGCGATGGGATGGTACGAGCACGGCACTCGATTCCTCACGGTCTCCCCGAAGGGGAAGATCGGCGAGGCCGGCTACTTCATCCCCGTCGGCGGCTCCACCTCGGCCGCCTACTGGGTGAACGATCACATCGTCTACGCGGTCGACTACAACCGAGGGATCGACATCTTGCGCTTCACCGGCAAGCCCTAACCTCCCCCACACGCGAACTTCTCCTACATCCTTTGACGACGTCTAGAGATTCAGGAGAAGTTGGCGGCTTGGATGGTCTTTAGGATCGTGGCGGCGTTGCCCTCCGCGGGATCGTTGCTGCGAGCCTGCTCGAGGAGTGGCAGATAGGCGTCTTCGGGGAGCGGAAGTCCGAGGGCGTCCAGCAACTCTAGGGTCCGCGCCGCGTATCTCAAGATCTGAACGGATTCGATCCGAGACACGTCGTAGAAGAACCATCCGCAACTCGTAAACATCGACATAGCGTTCCGTTGCAGCTCGAGCAACCGAGCCGCGCGGGGGAGCGTGTCACCGTCGGCTGTACCGGCCGTCTCGCCCTCGAGGAAGTCCTCGAGGCTCTCGGCCCCCACGACAACGGCGACGTAACGGTCGCGCGCTCCCCACGGATCCACGAAGATCGGCTTGGCGAGCAGGTCGTAGGTCTCGTCGGCGGCCCAGCGGATGACTTCCAGACCGGCCCGGAGAGGGGCGCGCCAGGATTGGTTCCAGCCGGGGGGGCCGTAGGTCGAACACCCGCAGTCGGACATCCACCGCTGCACCCCGTGATGACAGGACCAGGATGTGCCCTCGCCGGATCGGATGCGCACCTCGTGTCTCACGTCGACCTGGTCGAGGTAAGCCCCGTAGTTCGTGATCTCGATGCCGTTCCGTTCGGCTTCGACGAACAGTGCGAAGGCGAGCCCGACATCGCTGAACTTGTGATGGTGTCCGTAGGTCTCTCCGTCGGTGGCGGCATGCACCAATCCGTCGGGGCCGGCACGGTCCCAGAACGCGCTCAAGAACCTTTCCGCCGACGAGCCCAGGTTCCCGAAGGCGATCTCTTGGGCGAGTGCCCCGTCGTAGAAGAAGACCGTTAGGGAACGTCCCGAGCCGTCGATGTGGTCGTAGCGGTAGGGCACCCGGGGATCGATCGGGTCGTCGGTGGCTCGTCGCCAGTCGCCGTCGTCGGGGCGCCAGAGCTCCGCCTGATGGGGCGCCAGTATCGTGAACCGGACCCCTTCTTCGATCAAGACCCCGAGCACCGCGTCGTTGGCGGCGGTCTCCGGCAACCACATCCCCTCCGCGTCGCGACCGAAACGGTGACGGAAGTCGAAGAGACCCCACCGGACCTGAGTTCGGATGTCGCGCGTCGTCGACAGGGGGAGGATCGTGTGGTGGAAAGCCTGCGCGAGCGCGTTCCCGTGCCCGATGCGGGCCGCGCTCTTCCGATCCGCGTCGATCATCAGGTCGTGCGTCTCCGGATGCTCCTTCTCGAGCCACGCCATCAGCGTGGGACCGACGTTGAAGGACAGCCTCTCGAAGTTGTTGACCGTGCGGTCGCCGGCGGGGGCGGGGATGAGCACCGCGGTGTTCGGCCCGTAACACTCGTCGTGGACGCGTTCGTTCCAGTCGCGCGCCGGCGCCGCGTCCGGCTGCGGCTCGATGATGCCGGTCCAGGGATCCTCGCGAGGTGGTTGGTAGAAGTGGCCGTGAACAGCTATCCGTACAGCCACAACACCCCGAGCGGCGGGAGAGTGAGGATGGCCGACTGGTCCAAGCCGTGCCACGGGACCGGCTCGGGGATGACCTCTCCCATGTTGCCCATGTTCGTTCCTCCGTAGGTTCCCGCGTCGGTGTTCAGGATCTCCTGGAAGATCGCGCCCGACGGCAGCCCGACGCGGAACCCCATGCGCGGCATCGGTGAGAGGTTGCTTACGCAGACGAGATGACGCTTGTCGCCCTCTGCGGAGCGATAGAAGGAGACGACGTTGTTATCGGCGTCGTTCGCATCGATCCACTGGAAACCCTCGGGCGACGTGTCCAGTTCCCATAATGCCGGGATCCCCTTGTACGCCTTGTTGAGGTCGGCGACGAGTCGCTGCATCCCCTGATTGTCGGGATCGTCCAGGAGATGCCAGTCGAGGCTGGTGTCGTGATCCCACTCTCGCTCTTGGGCGATCTCGCCGCCCATGAACAAGAGCTTCTTTCCCGGGTGGGCCCACATGAAGGCGAACAGCGAGCGGAGGTTGGCGAGACGCTGCCATCTGTCACCGGGCATCTTCCCGAACAGTGAGCCCTTCCCGTGCACGACTTCATCGTGGGACAGAGGTAGTACGAAGTTCTCGCTCCACGCGTACATCATCGAGAACGTGAGGTTGTTGTGGTGGAAGCGGCGGTAGATGGGGTCGCGCTGGAAGTAGTACAGCGTGTCGTGCATCCAGCCCATGTTCCATTTGAATCCGAAGCCGAGCCCTCCTAGATGGACCGGCCTGCTTACGCCGGGCCACGCGGTGGATTCCTCGGCGATCATGAGCACGCCGGGATGCTCGCCGTGCACGACCGAGTTGAGCTCCTTCAGGAATTCGATCGCCTCGAGGTTCTCGCGGCCCCCGAATTCGTTCGGGATCCATTCGCCTTCCTTGCGGCTGTAGTCGAGGTACAGCATCGAGGCGACCGCATCCACGCGTAGGCCGTCGACATGCAGTTCCTCGATCCAATAGAGGGCGTTGGAGATCAGGAAGTTGCGGATCTCGTTGCGCCCGTAGTTGAAGACGAGTGTTCCCCAATCGGGATGAGCACCCTTCTTAGGGTCGAGATGCTCGTAGAGCGCCGTCCCGTCGAATCTCGCCAACGCCCATTCGTCGCGCGGGAAGTGAGCCGGGACCCAGTCGACGAGAACCCCGATGCCGCGTTGGTGGAGCGTGTCGACCATGTAGCGGAAGTCGTCGGGTGTGCCGAAGCGCGCTGTCGGCGCGAAGTAGTTGCTGACCTGATAGCCCCACGACCCGCCGAAGGGATGTTCGGCAACCGGGAGGAACTCGACGTGCGTGAATCCCATCTCGTCGCAGTAATCCGCCAGCTGCGGTCCGATGTCCCTGTACCCGAGCGGCTCGCCGTCCGGAGTTCGACGCCACGACCCGAGGTGAACCTCATACGTGGACATCGCGGCCCTCTGCGGGACCGACTCCGCTCGCTTCGCCAACCAGGCGTCATCCTTGAACGTGTGGTGCGAGCGGTGAACTATGCAGGCGTTGCTCGGTGGGGCCTCGGTCTGGAACGCGTAGGGATCCGTCTTCAGGATGAGGTCACCCTGCGCCGTCACGATCTCGAACTTGTAAAGGGCCCCTTCGCCGAGGTCGGGGACGAACAGTTCCCATATCCCCGAGGACCCCAGCGTGCGCATGGGATGCAGGCGTCCGTCCCACGAGTTGAAGGTCCCGACGACCCGGACGCTGCGGGCGTTCGGCGCCCAGACGGCGAATCCCACGCCCTCGATGCCGTCCATCGCCTGGATGTGCGTTCCGAGTTTCTCCCACAGACGCCGGTGGCTCCCCTCTCCGACGAGATGGAGGTCGATGTCGCCGAGCGTGGGAGGGAAGCGGTAGGGATCGCGAAGGGTGAATGCCTGGCCGCCCGGATAGTCGATCTCGAATTCGTAGTCGCCGAGCGGCTCGTCGATGATGCCCTCGAAGACGCCCGCGGGATGCACCATCTCGAGTTTGCCGGCCACGTTGCCGCCGGCCATCACTCGGACGGCCTGTGCGTCGGGCCGCCAGGCACGAACCACCGTGCCGTCCGGACCGGGGTGCTTGCCGAGGAAGCTATGCGGATCCTTCAGCTCGCCCGAGATGAGTCGTTGTACCGCGGCGGACGTCTCGCTCTCCTTCATCGGCTCGTCTCCCTTGCGATCACGTGGGCGATGCCTTTCAACGGGATGCGCGTCCATTCGGGTCGGTGTCCTCGCTCGTAACCGACCTCGTAAAGGGCCTTCTCGAGTTCGAAGAAGTCGAGGAGCGTTGCCAGTTCGTCCCGGTCGCCGGGGAGGAACCGGCCTTCGTGCGACTTCGAGAGATAGGCCGACAGGAATCTCTCGCGCGCCAGACCCTCCCAGGTGAATGCCCAGGGTTCGAGGCGCTTCCATTCTTCGGAGTCGGGTTCTGCGCGAGCGAACAGCGACGCATTGGCGGCGTAACTGAACGAGCGGAGCATGCTGGCGACATCTCTCAGTGGCGACTGTTTCTGCCGTCTCTCCTCAAGCGTCCGCGCCGGCTCGCCTTCGAAGTCGAGGATCAACCAGAGCCGCGGCCTCCGGAGCACCTGGCCGAGGTGGTAGTCACCGTGCGTGCGGATCTTGAGCCCATCGGGCGAGAGGTCACGGATGGCTTCGAGCCGAGCGTCGATCTCCGGAGCCATAGCATCGACCTCGAGCACATCACCGCGGAGTTCCTGCAAGGCCTTCTTACCGGTGGTTGCCCACTGGTCGAGATCCGGGGCCTCGATCGGCTCGGGCTGCAACGACGGCTCGGATCCTTCGCTCGCCAGCACGACGTGTAACTCGGCGGTGACTTCTCCGAGTTGTTCCATCGCCTGGAGGAGGTCGCCCGAACGCTCTTCCGTCAAGAGGATGTGATCCTCCGGAGCGTCTTCCGAGTGGATCTCGTCGTAGAGGCGGGGGAGGTGCTCGAGGACGAACGTCCATCCCTCGCGCGCGCCGGTGATGAAGTGCTGCGCGATCCCCAGATCTATCTCGAGCTCGTCGTCGGTCTCGCTCTCGTAGAAGATCTCACCTACCTGGGCGGGGATGTACTTGAATCCTTCGTTCGTGAGGAGCCGCGTTATCTCTAGATCGGGGTTCGGACCCGCCCCGATCTTGCGGAAGAACTTCAGGATCACCGATTCGTCGAACACGACGGATGAGTTGCTCTGCTCGGCATCGATCGCGCGAACGGAAGAGGAGCCCAGGGGCGCGGAGGGATCGAGCCCGGGCCCGCTGAAGTGGAAGACGCCTCTCTCACCCTTGATCGGCTGTCCATGAGCCAGGAGGTCCCCGATGATCTTCAGTC
>JBOGXG010000234.1:0-2561 GCA_050694195.1 Actinomycetota bacterium
GATCCGGGCAGGGAATCGGCGAGCGTTCTACCGGCACGGCTCACGAGAGCCACCGCTTCCTGCGTTTGTAGTGCTTGACCGCACGGAACGACCTTGCCTCTCCCTCCTGACGAAGTCCCAGGTAGAACTCCCTGACGTCTTCGTCCATCTGTAGCTCGGATGAAGGTTTGGCCATCACGATCTTGCCGTTCTCCATGATGTAACCGCGCGCGGCGACGTCGAGCGCGAGAGCCGCGTTCTGCTCAACGAGCAACACGGCGGTCCCCTGTTCGTTGATCTGGCCGATCACGTCCCGGATCAGGTGAACGACGCGCGGAGCCAGACCGAGGCTGGGCTCGTCCAAGAGGAGGTAGCGCGGATCCGACATGAGAGCTCGTCCCATCGCAAGCATCTGCTGCTCGCCACCGGATAGGTAGCCGGCCGTTTGACGCCGACGCTCTTTGAGAACCGGGAAGAGATCGAAGACCCGGGCGAAACTGTCACCGATCTGTTTCGGTTTCCGATGCGCCCCTATCCTTAGGTTCTCCTCGACGGAAAGCTCGGCGAAGACCCTTCGTCCCTCGAGCACTTGGACGATGCCTTTGTCGACGATGCGGGGGGCCGCGAGATGATCTATGCGTTCCCCCTCGAGCTCTATGCGGCCCTTGGTGATGTCGCCGTCGTGGATGTCGAGCAGGCCCGAGATCGCGCGGAGCAGCGTCGTTTTCCCAGCGCCGTTACTGCCGAGCAGCGCGACGACCCCTCCTGCCGGAAGTTGGAGGCTGATCCCCCCCAGGACCAGCATCACGTCGTCGTAAACGACCTCCAGGTTGCTAATGGATAGCAATCCCCGACTCCTCTTCGAATCCCCCCGGTGTCACCTCCCACCGCCCTGTGGAATGCGACCTGTCGAACGACGCCGGACCCTCGAGGAGGAGAGTTCAGCCCGTCCGAGATGGATCCCTATGTGCAGTTTGACAATAACTTGCTTGGCCCCTCGTGGCAGAGCGTGCCGATTCGCATCGGCTTTCCGACGCGCCGGATGTGCACATAGCGCAGTGATCCTGCGGAAGAGAACGGGTTAGGAGATCGTGAGGCCGTCGGTTCCCGTCGAGACCTTGATCTCGTCCCCGTCGTGGAACCGCCCGGTCAGGAGGTCCAGCGCCAGCACGTTCTCGATCTCCCTCTGCACGAGTCGCTTGAGGGGCCGGGCCCCGTAGGCCGGCTCGTGGCCTTTCTCCGCGAGGTAGTGCTTCGCCGACTCGTCGATCGCCAGTTTCAAGCCGCGCGCCGCAAGCCTCGCGCGCAGCAGATCGAGTTGGATGTCAACGATCTGCACGAGATGCTCGGGTCCGAGGCGGTGGAAGACGATGATCTCGTCGACACGATTCAGGAACTCGGGCTTGAAGTGATCCCGAACGGTGGCAAGGACCTTCTCCTCACCTTCTCTCCCGTCCATGTTCAGCAACCACTGCGATCCGATGTTGGACGTCATGATCACGATGGTGTTCTTGAAATCGACGGTCCTCCCCTGGCCATCCGTGAGGCGGCCGTCGTCCAGGATCTGCAACAGCACGTTGAACACATCCGGATGCGCCTTCTCGATCTCATCGAGGAGTAGCACGGAGTAGGGACGGCGCCGGACGGCCTCGGTCAATTGGCCGCCTTCGTCGTACCCGACGTAGCCGGGCGGGGCACCGACGAGCCTGCTCACGGAGTGCTTCTCCATGTACTCGCTCATGTCGATCCGAACCATCGCGTGTTCGTCATCGAAGAGGAACTCGGCGAGAGCGCGAGCGAGTTCCGTCTTACCGACACCAGTCGGGCCGAGGAAGATGAACGAACCCACCGGCCGGTTCGGATCGGCCAGACCGGAGCGGGCCCGCCGGATGGCATTGGACACGGCCTCGACCGCTTCGTCCTGTCCTACGACGCGGCGATGGAGACCCTCCTCCATGTGGATCAGCTTCTCGACCTCGCCCTCCAGCAGCTTGGAAACCGGGATGCCCACCCATTTGCTGACGACCTCGGCAATGTCCTGCTCGTCCACCTCCTCCTTGAGCATGGTGCCGGTCGACTGCAGCTCGGCAAGAGCCGCGTTGGCCTGCTCGAGGGACTTGCTCAGCTCGACGAGCTTTCCGTAGCGCAGCTCGGCGGCCGCGTTGAGGTCGCCCTCCCGCTCCGCCCGCTCCGCCAGGGTCCGGGCCTGGTCGATCTCGGCTTTGATCTGACGGATCTTGTCGATGGCCTCCTTCTCGAGGTTCCAGTGGGCCTTGAGCCCCAGCGATTCCTCCTTCAGGCGAGCGAGCTCCTCCTCCAGCTTGTCCCGCCGGGCCTTGGAGGCTGCGTCCTTCTCCTTGCGCAGGGCGGTGCGCTCGATCTCGAGCTGCTTGATCCGGCGCTCGACGACATCGATCTCGACCGGCATCGAGTCGATCTCGATACGCAGCCGGCTCGCCGCCTCGTCGAGGAGGTCGATCGCCTTGTCGGGGAGGAAGCGGTCGCCGATGTAACGGTGCGAGAGAGTCGCGGCTGCCACCACGGCTCCATCCGTAATGCGTACGCCGTGATGCACTTCGTAC
>JBOGXG010000235.1:0-5495 GCA_050694195.1 Actinomycetota bacterium
CCACCGGGGGGAGGGCCAGTTGTTCGGCGCCCGACAATCCGGCCTCCCTCAGCTCAAGATGACCCGCGTCCTTGAACATCAACGGGAGATCCAGATGGCGCGCGATCTGGCGATCGAGATCCTCGACCAGGACCCGGAGCTGAGGGCCTACGAGCATCAAGAGATCGACCGCGAGATGAGGGCGAGGTTCCCGGAGAACACGCTGGACGTCATCCGGTCGGGGTAGGCGGTCATCGGCTCCGACCTGCGGCCCGGTTCCCCGAGGAGTAGGTTTGGAGCATGCGCGTGATCGCGGGGATCGCCAAGGGGCAGCGCTTGAAGACCCCGACCACCGGAACCCGACCGATGATGGACCGGATGAAGGAGTCCGTATTCTCGGCGCTCGGCGACTTCGAGGGGCTCACCATCCTCGACCTCTACGCCGGCTCTGGTTCGCTCGGTCTGGAGGCGCTATCCAGGGGCGCCAAGCGGGCGGTATTCGTGGAGAACGCCCGAGACGCCATCGTCAAGCTCGAGCAGAACATCGAGGCGACGGGACTCGGCGACGCCGCGGAGGTCATCTGGGCCGACGTCAAGGCGACCCTCGAGAGGAACCCCGACGACAGGATCGACGTCGTGTTCCTCGATCCCCCCTACAACGTCCCGCCCGGTTCGGTCAGGACCGATCTGGAAGCGCTGGTGATGGGCGGCTTCCTCGCCGACACGGGACGGATCGTGGTGCATCGGCCGGCCAAGGAGAACCCGCCCGATCCCCTCGGCCTCAAGATGCTGTGGGAGCGCGAGTACGGCCAGTCCCGCATCGTCGTCTTCACCCATGAGGACGAAGAAGAGGAATAGGTGGCGGTGCACTAGGTGGCCAGAGCGCTCTGTCCGGGGTCGTTCGATCCTCCGACCAACGGACACATCAACGTGGTGGAGCGGGCCGCCCGTCTCTTCGACAGCGTCGTCGTCGGCATCCTGGCGAATCCGGGGAAGGAGCCTCTCTTCTCGGTGGAGGAACGGGAGGAGATGCTGTCGGTCGCGCTCGCTCACGTCGACAATGTCGAGATCGAGGCGTTCTCCGGCCTGTTGGTCGACTTCGCCACCGAGCGCGACCTCACGGTGATCGTCAAGGGCCTCAGGGCCGTGTCCGACTTCGAATACGAGTTGCAGATGGCGCAGATGAACGCGGCGCTCTCGCCCGGCCTCGACACCGTCTTCGTAACGACGATGCCCGCCTGGGCGTTCCTTTCCTCGAGCCTGGTCAAACAGGTGGCTCGCTACGGCGGGTCGGTCGAGGGCCTGGTTCCCCCGGAGGTCTCGAAGGCGCTCAAGGAGCGCTACGCAGGCTGAACTTCGGGACCGCCGGGCCGCCGATCCGAGGCCGTGTTGTGGAGGGTCGCTCGAAAAGGCGGCAAACTATAGGGGTCGTCTCGCCAGAGTGCGAGACGGATGGAGCATCCCTTAGCTCAAACAAAGGAATGGAAAGGCCTACCCCATGGATCTGATCGAGCGGATCGACGAGTTGCAGGTGCTGATCGAGGAGGCCAAATCCGTTCCGCTCTCGTCGAGCGCCGTCATCAACCGGGACGAGCTTCTCGAGCTGCTGGCCCAACTGAAGGAAGAGGTCCCGGAGGAGATCCGTCAGGCTCGCTGGATGAGCCGGGATCGCGACGAGCTCATCGCTCGGGCCCGCAAGGAGGCGGAACGCATCATCCAGGAGGCGCAGGGGCAGCGGGACCGGCTCCTGTCGAGGACGGAGATCGTGCACGCGGCCCAGCGGGAGGGCGAACGGATAGTCGACGAGGCGAAGGAGAAGGGGGCCCGCATCCGTCTCGAGGCGGAGGACTACGTCGACCAGAAGCTCGCCGCCTTCGAGATCCTCCTGAACAAGACCCTCCACACGGTGTCGCGCGGCCGCGAGCAGCTCCAGGGCGAACGGCTCGATCCGGTGCAGGCGGCGGCGGCCGCGGAGGAGGAGGCACCGTTCGATGCGGAGGATATCGAGGAGCCGCTGCCCAACCAGGGGTGAGACCCTCGAAAGGGCCTCTGACCAGGTAAAACACCCGCATCTGCTATGATCTGCCGACGAGCGCGCCCTCTGGGCGGGGCTCCATCCACGGTCGTCGAGGACGAGGTAGTCGCGCGTGCAGGAATTCAAGGTCTCGGTCTCCGAGATCCTCGGACATCCAGGCTTATATAAGGACATAAAGGTCCGGAGGACGCTTCCCCCAGTCGGGAACGCTCTCGCGCGCGTCCAGGCGCGCCCGATCGACGCCCGCCTGCGGGCCGAGAGCGTCGTTGAGGGGGTCCTGGTGACGGGGCCCGTCACGGCGCCCGTCGCGTACGAGTGCGCCCGGTGTCTGACCCCGGTGACCTCGGACGTGGTCCTCGACGTCTGCGAGTTGTTCGTGGCTCCTGGGCACGAGGCTCCCCCGGAGGAGGAGGCCTACGAGGTCACGGGGCTCGAGATAGACCTCGAGCCGATGCTCCGCGACAACATAGCGTTGGCCCTTCCCCTTAACCCCGTATGCCGGGACGACTGCCTGGGGATCTGCGCCCGCTGCGGTCGCGATCTCAACCAAGGACCTTGTGACTGCTCCGACGAAGAACTCGATCCTCGCTGGGCGGAACTGGCCGCGCTGCGGGACAAACTGGTTTAGGAGGATACGGATGGCCGTTCCGAAGAGGCGTAAGACGAGGTCGAAGATGCGCATGCGGCGCGCCCACTGGAAGACGGAGGCGCCCACGTACAGCGCTTGTCCTCAGTGCCGTCAGCCGAAGATGCCACACAGGGTCTGTCCCAACTGCGGCTACTACGCAGGCCGCCAGGCGATCGAAACGGAGTAGCCACGTCCAGCCTTACACGCTTAGGAGTGCCCCCCGGGGGCGGCGAGATCTACGACCTCGCGCTCACGCATCGTTCCTATGCCTTCGAACAGCCGGAGCCCGGACCGCACAACGAAAGGTTGGAATTCCTCGGTGACGCGATCTTGGAAGCGGTGGTGACAGATCTCATCTATACGACCTATCCGGAATTGCCGGAGGGCGACATGGCGCGCCTTCGCGCCTCCGTCGTGAACACCCAGGCGCTCGCCGACGTCGCGCGACGCACGGGGCTCGGCCAACACATAAGGCTGGGCAAGGGCGAGGAAGCATCCGGGGGCCGCGAGAAGCCCTCGCTCCTTGCGAACACGTTCGAAGCCGTCGTCGGTGCGGTTTACCTCGATCGGGGGATGGACGCGGTCAAGGCCGCGCTGCGACCGATCTTCCGCGAGACGATCGCGCGTTCCGTGGACTCCGGCGACCGCTACGACGCGAAGACCGCGCTCCAAGAGGTGGTCGTCCAGATGACCGCGGGCTCTCCGCTCTACAGGGTGGCGTCCTCGGGCCCCGACCACGACAAGCGATTCACCGCGGACGTGTTCGTCCACGACGAGCTGTATGGATCCGGCACCGGACGGAGCAAGAAAGAGGCGGAGTACAACGCCGCCCGCGAGGCGCTCGCTCGTTTGTCCGACGGCTCTCCCGGCACGCACCTCCGTTCCGAGCGCGATGCCGAAGAAGGGGGTCCGCGTGCCCGAGCTAGTTGAGGTCGAGGTCATACGCCGTGATCTCGAGAAGGAGATCGTGGGCCGGCGCATCAAGGAGGCCGAGATCAGGCCGGGGACCAACGCGATGAAGGTCGTTCGCCGACACGGCCGGCGCAAGGAGATCCAGGAGCTCCTGGAGGGTGCGAAGGTCGAGAAGGTCGAGCGCATCGGCAAGAAGATCCTGTTCGAGCTCGACAACGACCACGTCATGATCGTCGACCTCGGCCCGGCCGGATCGCTCCGCAAGACCAGCGCGTCGGACGAGATCGCACCGCACACCCACATCGTCATCGGGTTCACGATCGGGGGCCAGATGCGTTACCTCGATCCGCTGAAGAAAGGCGAGGTCTTCGTCACGAAGAAGACCGAACTCGAGGGGATGGACGATCTGAAGGGGTTCTTGATCGATCCACTCGAGCAGCAGGTGGCGTGGCAGCACTTCTCGCAACTCCTGCAAGACAGGGAAACGTCGATGAAGGGCCTGCTGATGGACGAGAGCTTCATCGTCGGGCTCGGGGACATCTACTCCGACGAGATCCTGTTCGTCGCGGGGATAAGGCACGATCGCGTCTCCAACAAACTCTCATCGCAGGATGTCCGCAGGCTCTACAGGGCGTTGATGGAGACGCTCCAGGATGCGGTGAAGGCCCGGGGGACCACGTACGGCGAGCCCGATTTCGTCGACCTGCACGGCGACCCGGGGCAGTTCCAACTGGAACTCAAGGTCTTCGAGCGAGCCGGCGAACCCTGCCGTCGCTGCCGGAACACAGTGATCCGTGAGAAGGACGGGAAGTACACGACGTATCTCTGCCCACAGTGTCAGACGTGATGACGATGCATCCAAGCGACAGCAGGAGGAACGGCAGTGGAAGATAGGACCCGCGTCCACGTATTCGTAACGGGGGACGTACAGGGTGTGGGGTTCGCCGAAGCTATCAAGGCGAAGGCCGACGAGCAGAACGTCGTCGGATGGGTGAAGGACACCAGCGACGGACGTATCGAGGCGGTGATCGAGGGCCCTCGTGACGAGGTCTACCGCGTGGTGGGACTCTGTCGTGCCGGTCCGAACGGGGCCCGGGTCTCGGGCGTTCAGGTGGACCGCGAACCTCCGAAGAACGAGAAGAGCTTCAAGCACAAGAAGCGCTGATAGCCGGCGGGAGGGGGCCCAAGAACCAGCTGTGATTGACGCGGCCGGGGGGCGGGCCGCTGCTAGGTTGGACCCCATGTACGTCAAGGCTTTGCGCATGTCGGGGTTCAAGTCGTTCGCCGAACCGACCGTCCTTGAGTTCGAGGGCGGGGTGAACGTCATCGTCGGCCCGAACGGTTCCGGGAAGTCCAACATCGCCGACGCGCTCTCGTGGGTGCTGGGATCCCAGGCGCCGTCCAGCCTGCGGGGTGGCTCGATGGAGGACGTCATCTTCGCCGGCTCCGAAGGCAGGCAAAGGCTGGGGATCGCCGAGGTCCAACTCACCCTCGATAACGCGGATCGCGTGCTCCCGCTCGACCTCGCCGAGGTGACGGTGAGTCGCTCGACGGACCGCTCGGGGGCCTCCGAATATCGGATCAACGGCGCCCCTTGCCGGCTGTTGGACATCGCCGAGTTGCTCTCCGACACCGGGATCGGGCGCAGCATCCACACGATCGTCAGCCAGGGCCAGCTCGACCAGGTGCTCCAGGCCCGGCCGGAAGAGCGACGCTCCTTCATCGAGGAAGCCGGGCAGATCGGGAAGTTCCGCCGCCGCAAGGACCGCGCGCTGCGCAAGATCGAGCGCGTCGACGAGAACCTGGTGCGCCTGAACGACGTGCTGAGCGAGTTGCGTCGCGCCATCCGGCCTTTGAAGCGTCAGGCATCGGCGGCAGCGATGTTCTCGGAGCTGGTCTCCAAGCAGCAGGAACTGCGACAGTCGCTCGCCGCGACCGAGA